>JAFDIG010000008.1 GCA_019308145.1 Deltaproteobacteria bacterium
TTTCTCCTGATACAAATCTTCCTTTATTTTCTTTTAACCTTTTGATAAGCCCTGGATGAATCATTGGTTCTCTAAAGCTTTATCATAATGAGAAAATTGCATTGAAAATGTGCCTCTTCCTTGGGTTAAAGACCTTAAAGTGGTTGAATAACCAAAAAGTTTGGTAAGAGGTGTTATTGCCTCGATAATCGAAACCTTTCCTTTAGAAGAAAGCGATTTTATCTCTCCTTTTCTTATATTAAGATCATTTATAACATCTCCCATAAACTCTTCAGGCACAATAATGTTTAGTTCCATAAATGGTTCAAGCAAAATAGGGTTAGCTTTACTTATACCCTGGTTAAAACCATTTATAGCAGCCATTTTTAAAGCAAGTTGACCATTTTCTTCTCTGTTGAGCTCTATATTCTCTACAATTACCCTTATATCTGTTAATGGGTAGCCTAATACAGGTCCTACAGTGAGAGAGTCCCATATTCCCTCTTTAACTGACTCAATAAATTCCTGAGGGAATAACCCTTCTTCTATGATAGAGTGAACTTCATTTCCTTTTCCTCTTTCAAGTGGGGAGATGGTCAAATCAATTTTTGCACTTACAAAGATTTCGCCAATCTGCTTTTCAAATTTGCCAAGGGCTTTTACTTCTTTGGTAATGGTTTCTCTATATACTACAGTTGGTTTGCCAACATGTACTTCAAGATTAAAATCAGTATAAAGACGGTTAATCAATACATCAATATGAAGTTCGCCCATGCCAGATATAATAATCTGTCCAGAATCTTCATCCATTTTTACTTTAAAGGTAGGGTCCTCTTCAGCAAGCTTTGAGAGAGCTAAAGAAAGTTTTTCCTCATCTTTTGAGCTTTTTGGTTCAATTGCAACTGATATAACAGGTTTATAAAACTCTATTGGTTCAAGCAAAATAGGAGCTTGTTCAGAGCAAAGCGTATGACCAGTTGTAGTCTCTTTTAAACCTACTGCACCAGCGATTTCACCTGCTTCAACCTTATCTATCCTTTGACGTCTGTTAGCATGGATCTTAAATAACCTTGCTACTCTCTCTTTTTTTCTTAAAGTCGAGTTATAAACCTCTTCACCTATTTTTAATGATCCAGAATATATCCGAAGAAAAGTGAGTTTTCTCCCTTCATCCATCTGGATCTTGAAAGCCAATGCACAAAAAGATTCAGACAAGTCAGCTTTTCTTATTTCCTCTTTTCCTGTAATAGGATTGATTCCTCTGATCGGCGGTATATCAAGAGGCGATGGCAAGAAATCTACCACGGCATCTAAAAGAGGCTGAATTCCCTTATTTTTTAAAGCAGAACCACATAAAACAGGTTGAGCCTTAAGGTTCACCGTCATCTTTCTTATTGCCTTTATTAACTCATCTTCCCTGATCTCTTCCCCTGAGAGATATTTTTCCATGATTTCATCATCATCTTCTGCAACCTGTTCAATCATTTTTTCTCTATAATTTTTTGCATCATCTTTAAATGATGAAGGAATTTCTATATATTTATATTTAGCTCCCAGAGTTTCATCTTCCCAAACAACTGCTTTCATCTTTATAAGATCGATTACTCCTTCAAATGTGTCTTCTTTTCCCATAGGAAGCTGAATAATAAGAGGATTTGCGCCCAATTTTTCTTTCATCATCTCAATGCATCCAAAATAATCAGCTCCGACTCTGTCCATTTTGTTTACAAAAGTGATTCGGGGTATCCGATATTTATCTGCTTGATGCCATACTGTTTCTGATTGAGGTTCTACTCCCCCAACACCGCAAAATACAGCTATTACACCATCTAAAACCCTTAAGCATCTCTCCACTTCTATTGTAAAGTCAACATGGCCAGGGGTATCGATAATTTCTATCTCTTTACTCCTCCAAAAGCATGTAGTAACAGCAGAGGTTATAGTAATTCCTCTTTCTTGTTCCTGTTGCATATAATCCATTACAGTATCACCATCATGCACTTCACCCATTTTATAAGTGCGGCCCGTGTAATAGAGAATCCTTTCAGTAACAGTTGTTTTACCAGCATCGATATGAGCTGTTATACCTATGTTGCGGATATTTGCTAAACGGTTTTTCTTTTTTGCCATATGTACCCCAGTTTATATTTTGAAATTATAAAATCTTAATCTCTTTTATTTTTTATGTCAAATAAAGAATGAAGCCATTTCTTTTCTTGACAAAAATTTTTTAATTTTTTATAATTATTTCAATTGAAATTAATGAATTAAATTAATCTTTCATTCTTCTATTTTGAAACACAATGAAGATAAAAAAAATAAAGATTAAAGAGGTATTAGAAGAAGAGTTGAAAGGTGGCTCTTCTGATCTTGTAACTCGTGAGACTGGTAATATAGTAAGAAATAGGTTAGAAAATGAAATCTCTTTTCCTGGTGATGCTATAATTTCTCTTGACTTTTCTGATATTGGGATTATAGATTACTCCTGTGCAGATGAGGTGATATCTAAACTTATATCTCGTGTTAATAGTATGGAATACGGGGAAAAATTTATTCTCTTAACTAATTTAACAGATGAGCAAAAAGAAAATATTCAAGTGGCTTTAGAAAGAAAAAAGTTAGCGGTTATTTATTATGATAAAGATAAAAAATGGGAACTTTTAGGGACCCTTAACAATTACCTAACAAAAACACTTGAAATTATAATGGAAAAGGGTTATATAACCTTGCGTGGGTTAGCTGAATATTTAAACATAGGGTTAAACACGAGCGGTACAAGGTTGCTTAATCTTTATAAGAAAAGGTTGGTTTATAGAGAAGAAAGTGTTAGTCCTGAAGCAGGGCGACAATTTATCTATCATCCTATTTCACCAGGAGAGTAAAATGGTTTGGGCGTTAAAAAAAGGTTTAATTGGTATAACCCTTAAATCCCTTCCAGAAGATTGTAGCGTTTGCCCTTGGTTTGAATCAATAGAAAAAGAAACAAAATGCAAAAACTATAAAAAACTTTTTTGTCCTTATAGATGGAAAAAAGATAATGTTGATAATGTTATTGATCAAAATTTAAATATTAAATCTCGTTCTCACCCCCTTTAAATTTTTTTAATTAATGTATTTTAAAAACTCTCTCTTTTATCAATTGAAGAATAAGTCAAAAAAAGGAAGACGTAGATTAGCATTTTTAATTGGATTTATAATTTTATTTTCTAATATCATTTTATTTTTCCCTTTTAAACATAGCCAAGAAAAAGTCTTATCACAACCTAACCAAGAAGGGAAACCTATTCAAAATTCCTTAAGCACCTCATCTTCCGAAAGAGAAACTCTATTTGTTTTAAGGGGTAAGATAAAAAAAGGTGAGTCATTTATTAAAAGTTTGAAAAAAGCTAATATTCCATCCTCTATTGCTTTTCAAATCGTTGCTCATCTCAAAGATATTATGGATTTTAAACTCTTAATGCCAGGCGATACCTTTTCTGCTACTTTAGATAAAGATGGCAATTTAGTCTATTTTGAATACCAAAGAGGACCAACCACTTTATATATAATTGAAAGAAAAGATGACAACCTTTTTGGATATAGAAAGGATATTATATTAGAAAAAAAGATCTTTAGGGCTTCTGGTACTGTTAATTCTTCTCTTTTTGATTCCATTAATGCTTTAGGTGAAAAAGATTACTTAGCAATAAATTTTCTTGATATCTTTGTATGGGATATTGATTTTTTTACTCAATGCCAACCAGGGGATCATTTTGAGATGATTTTTGAAAAATATTTTGATGATGAAAAATTTATTAAATATGGTCATATTTTGGCTGCTATGTATAAAAATAAAAAAAGAAAATTTTATGCTTTTTATTTTAAAGGAAAGAAAACAAAACAAGGTTATTATACTGAAAAAGGGTTTGCTACAAAAAAAGCGTTTGTAAAAGCTCCCTTACGATATACAAGAATAAGCTCTCGCTTTTCTTATAGAAGAAAACACCCAATTTTGGGTGGATATCGTCCTCATTTAGCAGTTGATTATGCTGCACCAAAAGGTACTCCTGTTTGGGCTGTTGGTGATGGGATAGTAACCTTCGCAGGCTGGGATAGAGGATATGGTTACATGGTAGCAATAAAACATAAAAATGGGTTTTCAACATATTATGGCCATTTGTGCAAGATAGCAAGAGGAATAAGAAAGGGTATTAAAGTAAAACAGATGCAAACCATAGGCTATGTTGGCGCAACTGGCTTAGCTACAGGCCCGCACCTTGATTTCAGAGTAAAATTGAGGAGGAAATTCTTAAATCCCCTTAAGGTTGTTTACCCTCCTGGAAAACCTGTAGATAAGATAGATAAAAGCGCTTTTTTAAAACTAAAACAAAAATTTATAACTATCATGGGAAAAGAAACTCCTGCTGGTTCTAGAGAAATAAAGGATCTTCCTTTACCAAAATTTATGAGCCTTAATAAAAAAAATAATAATGAAAAATTTAAAGAAACTTATAAGTTGTGTCTTAGGGAAATTACTATCCACTCTTCTTATTAAAGGGATTTTATATGACTATTCCACAAAAGATTACAGAGAATGTTACAATTTTAGGAACATATGAGTTTAACCAATACCTTATAAAAGGTGATGATGGTTATATCATCATAGAGGGGGGAATAAGCGCTCAAACAGAAAAACTAAAGGATCAGATAAAAAACCTCGGTGTTAATTTTCATGATATCCACACTTTGGTTGTTTTACATGCTCACTTTGATCATATCATGACTTTTCCTTATATTATGCATGAGTTCCCTTGGATTAAGCTTGCTATTCCTAAAAAAGCTGAAAATATTTTAAAGAACCCAAGAATCATCTCAAAAATCCTTATATCTGATAAAAAAGTATCTTTCAATGCTAAAGAAAAAGGGTTAATAAAAGACCTCCCTCAATATTTTGATTTTAAAGACCTCCCTTTTGATATTTTGCTAACAGAAAATGATACTCTATTTTTAGATGAAAAAGAGAGAATAAGATTTTTAGATGTTCCAGGCCATTCACCTGATGGTATGGCTGCATTTATGGAAAATGGAAAAGTCCTTTTTGTTTCAGATGCAGCAGGGGTTCTCTTTGATAATCATCCATACAAACCAAACTATTTTTTTAATATGGGACATTATCTTAACTCCCTTTCTAAGTTAAAAGATTTGGATGCTGAGTTTTTATGTTTTGGCCATAATGGATTTTTAAAAGGGAAAGAAAGGATAAGGGTTTTCTTTGATAATGCAATACTTAAAACTAAAGAATTTTCTCAAGTGATTTTAGATGAGTTAAAAGCTGGCAGAAGTGAAGACGAGATTGCTTCAGTGTTAACTAAGAAATTCTCTGTCGGTTTCCTTAAGCTTTTTCCTATGCAAGATAACCTTCGTCTCTGGAAGATTATGGTTCAAAGGAGTAAGGAGTATTCTTTTTAAAAATTCTTACAAAAATTATAAACTCTTTTGCTTTTTCAAGCTTTACATATCCCCTAATTTACCTTGTTTCCTCTAAAATATCTGCTCTATTCCCTGAAACTCTTTTAGAGAATCTTTCTATAATCTTTTTAGAAGGTATTCCTGCCCTTCCCCCTATCTCTTTACATTTATTTGCAGCTACAAAATTTGAAAATCTTATGATATCAATAATATCCCATCCTTTTAATAGGCCATAAATAAAACCTGCATGAAAAACATCTCCTGCTCCAGTCGTGTCTATTGCTTTTATCTTAAATCCAGGGATTATAATCATTTCCTTTTTATCCTTTATAAAAGCTGCTCCTTTCTCTCCAAGTGTTGATACAACTAAACCTTTGTGAATTCTTGAAAGCTCTATTAATGCATTGTTAAATTTATCTTTTCCAGTAAATCGTATTGGAAATCTTTCAGAAGTAATAAGATAATCAATCAAGGGTACAAGTTCATAGGTTTTTTTCTCCACCTTATCTGCATCAAGGATAGTAGGGATCTTTGATCTTTTTGCCCACCTTGCTGCTACAATGGAAGCATCAATATCATGCCCATCTAAATGAAGGAGCTTTCCAGAACAGATCTCTTCTTCTTTTAACTCCCCCTTTTTATAAAGAAGCTTTTTATCTCTATGCCAGAAGATCGTTCTTTTTGCCCCTTTTTTCTCTATAATAATATAAGCAAACTGAGTGGTTGCGGTTTTTTCTATTTTAACACTCTTTATATCTATCCCCTCATTTTTTAATTCCTCTAGTACCAATTTCCCATACGCATCATTTCCTACTTTTCCAACATATTTGACCTTAACTCCCCAGCGAGCCAATGCTACCATGGCAGTAGCAACCTGACCTCCTCCCTGGCGTGAAAATTTCAGTATCTCTTGCTTTGAATCAATCGGTGGATATGATTCTACTATGCATAGATGATCAATAGAATTAAGACCAAAGCCAACAACATCAAATAAAGTATCTTTCTTATACATTTTCACTTTTTAGGCTATAAATTGATGGGACAGTTATAATCTAAAACTTTTTTATTTGCATTATAAATAATAGGGTATAACTATTCAAGCAGAATAGGAAGATTAATAAGAATTTCTTTACCTTTTTATACAATATAACTCTTTTTTAACAACCTACTCTTGACTTTTAATATAGTTAGATATAGTTTGATTATATTTACAATATTGCTAATTCAAATAGTTGAATATAAATAGCAAGGTTTTCCTTTTTGAACAAATATCTATCTTATGAGATCATATAGTAGTGATATCTTTAATTTATATTTATTGGCTTTAACCCTTTATGCTCTATTCATTTTTGGTTTTAATATTGGTTCATCCAGCAAATTTAATTCTCACGAATCTTTAGTTGCTGAAACTGTTCAAGAGATGCAACAGAAACACGAGTTTTTAATCCCTTATTTTAATGGTAAAGTTAGGTTACAAAAACCGCCTCTTCAGTACTGGTTGGTAATGGCATCATCTTCAATTTTTGGAAAACTCGATGAATTTTCGGCACGAATCCCATCCCTTTTAGCTTCTTTATCAAGTGTAGTTTTTATAGCTATTATTGGGAAAATCCTTTTTAATCAAAACATAGGAATATTATCCTCTTTAATTTTTTCAACCTCATCTTTTATGATACCAGCATCAAGAAGTGCCAAAGTTGATATGGTTCTTACATTCCTAATTCTCTTCGCTCATTTTTTAGCAATAAAAAGAATTTTTACCAATAATCATTATAAATATACATTTTTACTTCTTTGGGTAATAACTGGCTTTGCTATTTTAGCAAAGGGTCCAATAGGATTTATCTTTATTATTTTACCAATATTAGCATATTTGATATTTCAAAAAGATATAAAAACAATCAAAGACCTTTTTCACCCTTTTGGCATTATTATGTTTTTTCTAATATCTTTACCATGGTTTCTTTATATTTGGATGAAAATACCAGGGGCATTAAATCAATGGTATGTAGAGACTATAGGCAGGTTTTCTAATTTTGCAAGTGGAAGATCCTCTTTATATTATATTAAAGAATTAATAACTCTTTATCTCCCTTGGAGCTTATTTATCCCTATTGCAATTTATTACCCATTGAAAAAAGAATTTAAAGAATATAAAAGCAGATTTTTATATCTTGGCTTATGGTTTTTGGTTGGCTTTACCTTTTTAACTATTTCTGCTGGCAAAAGAGCTCACTATTTATATCCCATTTTACCTCCGCTTTCTTTTTTTATTGCCATATCTTTATTTTCCTTTGAAAAATTAGTTTTTTACCTTATAAGGTTAAGAAAATATATTTTCTTGATAATATCAATTTTCTTTATTATAATATTTTTTTTATTTATAATATATTATTATTTTTTTGAATGTCATATAAGATTTGCGATCTTTTTTGTGTTATTATTTCTTTATTTTGGATTGATTGCTTTAATTTTTGCTCTCTCACATAAAAAGTTTGTTTTATCTTTTATTATTTTTCTAATTACTTATGCATTACTTATTGGGTTAGTCATGCATAATATCTATCCTTATATTGAAAAAAATGGCTATATAGCATCTTTTTCTAAAAAAATAGATAGTTTTATTAAAAAAGATAAACAATTATATGAATTTCTATGGGCGCAACCATCAATAGTATATTATTCAGGGAGACATATTAATATTATAAAGCCAAAAGAGAAAATTTATGAACTCATTCAAAAAGAGAACCTTTTATGTCTGATTATTAACGAAGAAGAGCTTAAATATTATAAAAATGAGTTAGAGGGCTTTAAAAAAACTCTTTTGTTAGAAAGCTATAATCCAAAAAAAATCTATTGAGACCTCATTATAAAAGGTTCTTTCTGTTAAAGTTATCTAAAAGTGATTTGAACTAAATAATAATATATAATGAGTATCTTATCTAACATGAATTTTTTACTTAACATTTAAACTTTTGGCTATGGGAAAAGTATCAGGCAAAAATGAAAGAGGAAAAGGACATTTTAGGAGGCTCAAAGAAAAATATATAGAAAAAGGTGGGGACGCTTTAACAGATGAAGAGATGCTTGAATTGCTTCTAATACTCGGAACCCCACGTGCTGATTGCAAACAACAGGCAAGAGAAGCTTTAAAAAGGTTTAAAACATTAAGAGGCGTTTTTGATGCCCCTACTCAGATACTCCAACAGATCCCAGGAGTTGGGCCAAAAAATAGTTTTGGCATAAGACTTGTTAAAGATGTTGCAAAAAGATATTTAAAACAAAAGGCTTTAGATACGGTATTTATTCATTCTCCAAAGGATATATTTGAATACCTTTATCTATCCTTAAGAGGTAAAGCACAAGAATTATTCCTTGTAATATTTTTAGACACAAAAAACAGAATAAAAGAGATAGAAGAGCTCTTTCAGGGTACTTTAAACGCAAGCGCTGTCTACCCAAGGGAAATCATTAAAAGGGCTATTGAGCTTAATTCAGCAAGCTTGGTTTTTGTTCATAATCATCCATCTGGTAGTGTTGAACCGTCAATCGAAGATAAAATTGTTACAAGAAACCTTGTATTTGCTGCAAAGACAATATCCATAGATGTTCTTGATCATATCATTATAGGTGAAAATCGATACTTCAGTTTTGCTGACCATGGATATATTCAAAGATATAAAAATGAATTTGACAGGATTTTAAAAGAGATTTAACTTATATTTTTAAAATGAATTCTAAATAAAACTAAAATCTCTATAAACAGGAGGAATTATGGCAAAAGAGATATCTTTTAAAGGTTACTCTATTGTTTCATGTGGAACAATGCGGCCTGAATTAGAACATCTTAAAAAAACAGGTTTTTTGGATGCTGATAAAATACTTTATACTGCTCCAGGTTTACATGACAAGCCAAAGCTTTTGGAAAAGCAATTAAGGAGACAATTAAAAAGTACAAGAAAGTTTTCAGAGAAGGTCATAGTTGTTTATGGGAAAAGATGCTATCTTGATATGAATGATCCTAATAAACTTGTTGAAACAATCATGCGTGATGAAGTTGAAACCGCTACTCGTATCCAAGCTGGGAATTGTATAGATTTTCTTGCAGATAAAGAGGAAAGGGAAAAGATTCAGGGCAATAGGAAGGTCTATTGGCTTACACCTGGATGGCTGATTTACTGGAAACAGATTTTTAAGGATTGGGATGTTGCTATGGCAAATGAAACATTTCCTCAAAATGATGTTGCCATTCTTCTTGATCCTTTAGATATATTTAATGACTATGCAGAAAATTTTCCTGAAAAACTTTTAGAGTTTTCTGATTGGATGCAGATAGGGATTGAACCATATCCTGTTAGCCTTGATCGTTTCAAAATGCTTCTTGCTAATGAAGTCAAATAATTTGTTTTGAAAATTGGGATAAAGAGAATTTAAGAATTCTTTATGAAAAAATCATTTTTCAAATTTAAATCTTTATCTTTTATATGTTGATATTCTTTATAAGCCCACTCATATGCTTCTTTTTCCTGACTTAAATATAGGTTTAATCTCTCATTTTTTAGATTTTCATCATTTAAATACTTTTCATATCCATGCTCTATTATCTGTTTTATCTGTATATTAAACCAATTTTCTGGATGATGTTTTATCTTGTGTGCAATTTCATGTAAGATTAAAAATAAGAATCCATAATCACTTGCTATATTATAGCCCCTTTTCTCAAAACTCTTTACCATCTTTATTATTTCTTTTTTTGTTATATCCTCTTTTATTATTATTCCTCGTTGGGTAGCCATTGCTAACCAGTTTTGTCCTGTCTTTGCCTTTTTTACCTCTATCTTTTCAATTCCATATCTTTTTGTTAAAATTTTTAATTTCTCTATAATTATCATATCTTTTTAGCTATAATGGAAAAGGTATTTAAAAAAATCAAAAAATATTATATAAAATTCATTCTATCAAAAAATCTTTACAAACTTTTAAAAAGGCTTAAGCTATGTTTATACCTTTAAAAGATGAGAATCCAACAAAAACTTATCCATACATAACTGTTAGCATAATAATTGTCAATATCCTCTTTTTCTTTTACGCACTATTTCAAGGGAAAATGGGGATCAACAATATTGCTTATAAATTTGGTGCTATTCCTTATACTTATAGCCATTTTCCTTTCCATTTATTTCCAAATGCACTGCCACCACCTTTTACCCTTATCACATCACAATTTGTTCATGGAGGTTTTTTTCATATTGCAGGTAATATGCTATATCTCTGGATTTTTGGAAATAATATTGAAGACGTAATAGGGCATTTTAGATTTTTAATATATTATATCGTTGCTGGCATTATAGCAAGTTTTGCACATATCATTGCTTCACCTTCATCTACTATACCTATGATTGGTGCAAGCGGGGCTATTGCGGGAATAATGGGTGCATACATGGTACTTTTCCCTCGCGCAAAGATTTTAACCCTTATCTTTTTTATTATTATTATACAAATTGTAAGGATACCTGCTATATTTGTTTTAGGTTTTTGGTTCTTTATTCAACTCTTGATGAGTACTAACCCTAACTCTCATGTTGCATGGTTTGCTCACATTGGAGGATTTCTCTTTGGAGTTGTTACCATAAAATGGATGATAAAAAGGAAAAGATATATTTAAAAAGAATTTATTTTTTCATTTTTATTTTGTTTCCCAGAGATCTTTTATGGAGAACCTTCCTATACCTTTTGATTGAATCAATACTTTAAAAACTTCTCCCATTCCAACTTCTGGAACTATTAAATTTTTTATTGCAAGTCTATCTTTTATCCCTTTTGCAGAAAAATCTGATGGATCAATACTATCTAATATCCCAAGATTTATTAGAAATTCTTTTTGAGTTAAATAACTTAAAGTATTAAAACCATACTTTTCTCCAAAGTAAATTAATGCTGAAAAATTTACATTTGCTGTTATATCCTGTTCGCCTATATTTATATATGGACTTTTTGAGACTTGGTGAAGATAAAAAGAACGAATAGTGCCGTCTATTTGGTAAAAAGAATAGAGTTTTTCAGAGAGATCACCGTAATCTATGGTAATTAAAAAGCCCTTTTCAAGGAGCTTTGAGATTTTATTTAGCCATCTTATAGCTTCAAGATTAACCTCTGCTCTTTGCCCTTCAAATAACTCAATTTTTAGCTCTTCAAAATAAGACAAAATCTCATCTGTAGAAACCTCTCCCACTACTTCAATAAATTCCTCATTTTTATACTCTACATATATTTCTTTAAGCCTTCCTTTATCCATCTTGACGATATGAACTGGAAGAGCATCAAAAAATTCGTTTGAAAAGATGATCCCATTGATTTTGATTTCTTTTTTGTACGGGTAAAGATATTTATCTAAAGAATCTTTTGCTAAATATCTTTTTAGTTCCTCCATCTTCTGATCTGATATCTCTAATGGTATATATTTTAAATAGTTAAAATCTTCTAAATATCTTTTTTCAAGGTTTAATAGGATATCCCTGGCAAGATAGCCAACGCCAGCCCCTATTTCCATTAAAACTAATTCTCTTTCATTAAAACGTTTAAAGAGTTTACTAAATAGCTTTGCAAGCATCTCACCAAAGATTGAAGAAATCTGAGGAGCAGTATAATAATCATCTCTTTTTCCTTTTTGATAATACCCCCATTTCGAATTATATAAAGCATGAGACATAAATTCAGCAAAAGTAATCGCTCCTTCTTTTTTAATCTTATCTGCTATAACGCTCTTTAAATCAGAAAAAGGTATTTTCATCTTTCTATGAGATCTTACTTATTATAGTATCTTTTTTGTTTTTATCTCTAAAAATCTCCTTAGCCTTTTCATTTATATATCTTTTCAAATCAGCTAAATCTTGTAAAGAAAATCCTTTCCATTGGCATGGGAGAATAGTGTTATTATGGAAAAGTGGTTCAGATACAAGATCAAATTTTGAACTTTTAACAGCCTTTTGCCATAAAGGAGTTCCTGGAATAGGTGAATATTCTGCTATTTTCGGGTATCCCCCTCGGTCAAAAACAAAATTTATCGCTTCTTTAACTTCCCTAAAATCCTGATATGGGAGACCAGCTAAAAGATAAACACCAATATCTTTAGGTGTGTAGCCAGCCTTATGAAGTAGATTTATTGCCCTTGAAAACTCATCTTTTGAAACTTTTGAATCAAACCTTTTTTCTTTTTTCCCAATTGTTTCAAGTCCAAGCCGTACTGTTTTAAAACCACCTTCATACATAATAGATGCAACTTCATAACTTATCTCTCTTGCATGCATACCATTGGGTGTGTGAAAACGTAACTTAAGCCCTCTTTTTAATATCTCTTTCATCATTGGGATAAAATGTGAGTTAGGATTTATAAGAAGTGCATCATCATAAAATGCAAAATCTATAACGTTATATTTATGATGCCAATATGATATCTCATCTACCACTTCCATTATTTCCTTTTGTTTAAAGTTAGGATAGAGTTTAAAAGAAGCACAGTAAGAGCATCTAAATGGACAACCTCTGGAGGTTATTATACAGAGATAAGATAGGGAAGGATAAAGATCAAAGCACGGATAGGAACAATTATCTCTTTCTTTTGGCAGTCCAACAATATTTTTAATATAATGAAATAATAAAGTTAAATCATGACCTATAAAAACCTTATCAACTCCTGAATATCTTTTTGCATGATTAGGAAGTAAAGTAGCATAAATGCCACCAAGAATAATCGGAACTTTAGGATGTATCTCTTTGATAATCCCTATTGTCCTAAAAAGCCCTGGATACCAATATGTCATTCCTGATGTTACTAAGATAATTAAAGGAGAGGACTTTGATAATCTTTCCTTAAAAACTTCTTCTGTTATCCCATACCGGCAATAGTGTCTTTTTATAAATGATAAAACATTAGGTTTATCTATTATCTGACGAATAAATTTACCATCCCCATAAGATTTTCTTTTTTTAACATGGCTATTGTTCTCTTGGGAAAAAAGGCAATCAATAAGCTCAACATCATACCCCATCTTTCGGAGTTTTCCACCTATGATAAGAAGTCCTAAAGGTTTAGCCCATAAATCATAGGCAGCAAAATCATAAATCCATGGATTTACAAGTAAAATTGTTTTATGTTTCACGTGAAACATCTATTTCCCTATACAGAATTGGCTAAAGATATTATTTAATATATCTTCACTCGTAACCTGACCAACTATTTCACCTAACGCATCCATTGCTTCTCTTAAATCAAGAGCAATAAATTCTAAGCCTATGTTGTCATTAATTGCATCAATTGCTTGAGATAAAGCTATTTCTGATTTTTCAAGCAGCAATTTTTGCCTAAAATTTATTGCTATCTTCTCTTCTATATAATCTGCTCCGCCAAAAAGAGAGACGCTGCCCATTTTGTTTTTGAGCTCTTCAATCCCATCACCTTTTAAAGCAGAAATATCTATTATATTCTTATTTTTGAAATCCCTCTTTATCTTTTTTAACTCTATCTTTTGAGGCAAATCGATTTTATTTTTTACTATAATAAGATTTTTATCTTTTATAAGTTCAAAAATGTCATAATCTTCTTTTTTTAAAGGTTCACTACCATCTAAAACAAATATGATAAGATCCGCATCTTCTATACTCTTAATAGCCCTTTTCATGCCCTCTTTTTCAATAACATCCTTGGAATCTCTTATTCCAGCAATATCATACAAGATAAATGGGAATCCATTTATTTCAATAGAATCTTCAATTATATCTCTTGTGGTGCCTGGGATTGGGGTAACAATAGCCCTCTCTTTTTCAAGCAAAGCATTTAATAAACTTGATTTCCCAACATTAGTTCTTCCCGCTATAACTGTTTTTATTCCCTCTTTTATCATTTGGCCTTCTTTATAAGTGGAAATAAGCATAGTTATAGATGTTTTTATTTTTTTTACCTTTTCTATTATTTCATCAACCGGGAAGGGGATATCCTCTTCAGGAAAATCTATATGTGCTTCAACAAGAGAAATTATCTCTTTTAGTTCATCCTGAATTTTTTTAACCTTTTTAGAAAGTTCACCTTTTAGTTGTCTTTGAGCTAAATAGACCGCTTTTTCTGTTTTAGATTTCACTATATCAATAACTGCCTCAGCCTGTGTGAGATCGATTCTGCCATTTAGGTAAGCTCTTTTTGTAAATTCACCAGGTTCTGCCAGTCTTGCACCCTCTGATAAAACAAGAGAAATGATCTTTTTTATAACATAAAGACCTCCATGGCAATTTATCTCTACGATATCTTCTCTTGTATAGGTTTTTGGCTTTTGCATATAGACAGCAAGGACTTCATCTATAATTTCATCATTTTTTGGATCAATGATATGACCATAAATCAAATGATGAGGAGTAATATCTTTTTTATGGCGAAAAATTCTTTTAAGGATCTTTAAAGATTCCTTTCCGCTTATCCTGACTATTCCTATACCACTAATGCCAGGAGGAGTTGAAAGAGCAACAATAGTGTCACTTGATAAAAAGGGGGATAACATTAATGGTTTCCTTTCGTTTTTCTCTTATAAAAAATTTTTAAATGGAATATAATTATTATAATTAGTTAGTTCATACTAAAAATGAAATGCAAACTAATCATTTTTTTCAGTAATATGAATCACACATATCTTGATATGAAACAAGACCCTTGGAGAACCTCTTGAAAGCATCAATTCTTTTTGGTGGCAGGGATTATAATGATTTTTTTGGTATCACCTTTTCCAAAACTTTTTGTTCTTAACCTTTTATCATTTTTCAATGCCATATGTATTATTCTGCGCTCTAAAGCATTTAATGAACCAACAACAACAGGTTTTAAACTTTTCTTTACTTTATTGCCAAGTTTTATTGCTAAATTTTTTACTTTTTCTTCCCTTTTTGCTTTATATCCCTCTGCATCTATTACTATTCTTTTTTTAAAATTTCCATTCTTGTGGCAAATTTTATTTACTAAATATTGAATAGCATCAAGATTTTTCCCATGTTTCCCAATCAGAATACCACTTCCATCCCCATTGATATTTACTCTATATTCATTTTTTTTCTCTTCTATCTTTACCTCAGAAAATATGTCGATCTTATAAACAATTTCTTCAACAACTTGTCTTAAAAATTCTTTTTCCTTCTCTTTTAAAACATCCTCTTTTATCCATGCCTTTACTCTGTAATTCTTTTTGTCAAGCAAACCAAATATCTTTTTCTCAGAAACAACCTCTCCTTTCCACTCAATCTGATCTGGTGTAAGATCATATTTTGCACAGATCTTTTTAATAGCATCTTCTTCATCTTTTCCTAATTCTTCAAACTCTTTTCTTATTTTCATTTATGTTGCCCTCTTTTTTATAAGATACTGTTCACCAATAGAAAGAAGATTATTTACGAGCCAATAGAGAACCAAACCAGATGGAAAATTAAGGAATAAAAATGTAAATATTATTGGCATAAACAACATCATCTTTGCTTGTCTTGGATCACCAGCAGAAGGGGTCATTTTCTGTTGTATCACCATGGTTAAACCCATAATAATAGGAGTGATAAATAGAGGATCCTTTGCAGAAAGATCGTTTATCCATAAGAAAAAAGGTGCATGTCTTAGCTCAACAGAACCAAGAAGAGCCCTATATAGAGCAAAAAATACAGGTATTTGCAAAATCATAGGAAGACATCCACCAGCTGGATTTACCTTTCTTCTTTTGTATAGATCCATGATCTCTTTATTTAGTCTTGCCTTATCATTTTTATACTTTTCTCTTAACATAGTCATTTCAGGCTGCAACTTTTGCATTTCTCTCATAGATTTATAACTCTTTTGAGATAGAGGGGTAAAAATAATCTTTACCAATATGGTTAGTAATATAATTGCAAGTCCATAATTGTGGGTATATTTATTAAAAAATACGAGCAGTTTTAAAAGAGGAACAGCTATTATGCTAAACCAGCCAAAATCAATAGATTTTTTTGCATCCTTTCCAAGTGATTCAATAAGGCTTAACATCTTTGGCCCTAAAAAGAGTTTATACTCGTTTTTTATTTGGGAGTTAGCTGGTATTGAGATATTGTTATAGATTGCTGTTTTTATGGACTTTTCATTTTCTCCTATATCATGCAAATTTTTAATTTCAACTAAAGAACCTATCTTCTTTTTAGGTAAAACAAGAGCTACAAAGTAATCCATCTCATGCCCTACCCATGAGAGCTTGCCAGAAAACTTTTTTTCATTTACTTTTTTTAGATCTTTGCCTTGAATTTTTACAACCCTTTTATTTATCATCAATTTTGGGCCCCAAAAACTATAATAACGTTTTTTCTTTTTTGTTATACCATACCATGAAAGAGATGTTGTTCCTTTAAAAGGTTGATCTTCCTTGTTTTCAATGACTAAATCCATATTTACAACATAATTTCCTGGGATAAAACTGAATCGCTTTATTATCTTTATTGCATCATTTTCCCAGCTAAAGGTTATGCTTTTCCTTTGTTCTCCTTTTCTAATAGTTATGGTTTCTTTATCTACATTATAATTAAGATCTTCAGGGAGAATAATATTATTTCCATTTAAAGAGGTTGCTAAAGGGAGTCCAGATATATTTTTTTCAACAATGTTTACAAAATCTATCGGCTCTTTTTTCTTTGGTTTTATACCAAAAATGCTTTTAATTTTTTTTACTATCTTATTTTCTTCAATTCTTGTTTTATAATCAAAAAGCAAGAATTCTTTTAGCCTTGCACCTTTGGTGGTAAATTTTGCTTTATATTTATCGGTTTCAACCACAACAAATTTCTCTTTTTCTTCTTTTGAGGGGAGGATCTTTTTTTTCGCTTCAGCAACCTTGGGCTGAGGAACAACATGAGGTGGGGTTACCTCTTTTGTTACCTTTTCTTTTTCCTTTGGTTTTGTAACTTTTTGTGGTGGTTTATAAAATAGTGTCTGATATAATACAATAACAAGAAAAGCTATTAATATAGCAATTAAAGATCTGTTTTCCATTGAATTTACCTTTCAATAATTATTTTTTAAAGAATTATAATTTTTAAAGCCTCATTTACACAGGATCATATCCACCAGGATGAAAAGGATGACACTTCAGGATTCTTACTACTGTTTTTAAAGCTCCATGAAATAAACCATATTTTTTAAAGGCAAGTTTGGAATATTCAGAGCAGGTGGGATAAAATCGGCAAGTATTTGGCAAAAAGGGAGAAACAAAACGTTGATATAAGTTTATTATCTTTACAATTAAATAGATAAAGATATTACTTTTCATTTTATAATAAATCAACTTCCTTTTTATAGAGCCCATTTTTTATAAGGCCCTCTTTTATCTCCTCACCAATTTCTAAAAGGGGGAGTTTTGAAACATTACTTTTTGCGATTATTATAATGTTTAACCCTTCTTTTATAAAGGATTTATTCTTGCGAAAAAATTCTCTTATCCCCCTTTTTACCTGATTTCTCTTTACAGCGTTGCCGATCTTTTTCCCCACCGTAATCCCAATTTTCCTATTCTTTTCAGTACTTTTTAAAGCAAAGATAACAAAATGTGGGGTATTAATTTTAACCCCCTTTTTTTGGATATTAATAAATTCAGATCGTTTGGTAATTCTATTATCACGGGGAAAACTCTGATCAATTTTTATACTACAATCCTTTTTCTTTTTTTCTGTCTTCTTCTCTTTAAGATCTTTCTTCCAGCTTTTGTGCTCATTCGTAAAAGAAATCCGTGAGTTCTCTTCCTTCTCAAGTTGCTTGGCTGATAGGTTCTTTTCATAAAATCTACTCCGATTTTCTCTCTTACTAAATCTCATTTTAAATTTACTTTTTAAACATAACATCCAAGTTTTGTCAAGTTTTATATTTAACCTAAAATGAAAATTACTTTTAATAGTTTAGTTTGTCTCCTCTGTTTTGATTTTGTTGAAAAAATTAATTCTAAAATTAAATTTTAATAAAAAATTTTACTTGACATTAAAAATTTAGGCTTTTATAATTGTAAACGTTTACAGTAAACGTTTACAATTTGAGGTTAAAATGGGCTCAACCATTAAGGATGTAGCAAGATTAGCAGGGGTTTCAATTGCTACTGTTTCAAGGGTAATAAACTCCCCTGAAACAGTAAAAAAAGAGACAAGAGAAACGGTTCTCACTGCTATGAAAGAATCTGGGTATACTTATAACACTTTGGCAAGAAGCTTATCTACCAGAAAATCACTTTCCATTGGTTTAATTGTTCCTTCTATTACCAACCCTATCTTTGCAGAATCTACTTTAGGAATTCAGGATTGTGCAAACAATTTTGGATATACTGTTTTGCTTGGTGATACTGATTATGATTTTAAAAAAGAGGCAATGCTTATTAATGCTTTAAATGAAAGGCGTGTTGAGGGGCTGATCATTACTACCTCTTCTGTATCAAATCCTTATTTAAAGAAGTTTAAAGATGAAGATTTTCCTGTTGTTTTTATCTATAATACAACATTCTCTGAAGATTTCCATTTTGTTACAATAGATAATTTTAAAAGCGCTTATGAAATAATAAAGTATTTGATTGAATTAGGGCATAAAAGAATAGGGATGATAGCAGGCTATTTTGATATATCAGACAGGAGTTATGCCAGATGGCAAGGGTATGCTCAATGTTTAAAGGATCATGGTATTCCTCAAGATGATTCTTTAGTGGTTCAGGAAAGTTTTACTGCCCCAGCAGGAAAGGAAGCTATGAAATATCTCCTTAAAATGAGCAAACCCCCTACTGCTGTTTTTTGCTCTAATGATTTTCTTGCTATTGGTGCTATGAGTGCTGTTTACGAAAAAGGTCTTAAGATTCCTGATGATATTTCCATCTGTGGCTTTGATAACATGGAGCTCTCATCACATATATATCCCCCACTAACTACGGTTGACCAACCTGCATATGAAATGGGGTATAGAGCAATGGAGATTTTGATGAGGGTTATGGCTGGGGAAGTTACTGTTCCTCAACATATATTTTTGGATTATAAACTTATTATTAGGAATTCTTGTTCAACATTGAACCTTTTTACAAAAGGAAGGAAGCATGAAGAAAAAAGATTTTAAACCATTGGTAATTTTAACAGTAACTCTTTTATTGCTAAGCCTTTTTTCAATTTTATCCTTTGCAAGAGAACCAAATTATATAATCTTTTACAACACTCCCCCTGAGTGGGCAAACTGGAAGTCTATTTTAGCTGCTTTTACAAAGGCAACAGGGATTAGGGCACCTCATGATAACAAAAACAGTGGGCAGACATTGTCTCAACTTTTAGCAGAAAAAAACAATCCTCAGGCTGATGTGGCTTACATGGGTGTAACTTATGGAATAAAAGCAGCAGAAGAGGTTCTTTAATAAATATGTATCTACACTTCCTTTTTTAACAATGCCAATTGATAAGGCAGTTGAATTTATTATTTCATTGGATGTTACTATAATAGAACTTTTTATGGATGTCCCTTATGCACATCCTTATAATTTAAATAAAAAGATTATTAATAACCTAAATAAATTAAAAGATATGTATAATATTTCTTATTTCATCCATCCCCCTTGTTATGATTTAAATCCTGCTACTCTAAATAAATCTTTACAAAAAGAGATTATCACTCAATATGTATATTCAATCAAACTTGCAGAAGAACTTGAAGCTCGTGGAATGGTAGTTCATTCAGGGCATCTTTCCTTACCAGAGGCAAATAGAGAGGAAGTTATTAACTCCTCTATAAACTTTATAAAGAATTTAACTGAAGAGGCTTATAAAAGAGGGGTAAAATTGTTAATAGAGAATACAGGTTACGGGATAAATAGTCTCTTTAAAAATCATTTAGACTTTTTTGAATATTTAAAGAGATTAGAAACTGATCATCCAATATATTCTGTTTTAGATGTAGGGCATGCGTATCTACAAGGTTTTGATCTTATAGAAGCAGTAAAAAGCTTAAAAAAAATGATAGCTCATGTTCATTTGCATGACAATAAGGGAATAGCAGATGAGCACCTTCCTTTGGGCAAGGGAGTAATCCCTCTCGTGCCATTTATAAAAACATTAAAAAAAGAGGTAAATCCAGCTACTACAATGATAATAGAGATTGCTCCAAACCCCGTTGAAAAGGTATTGAAAAATCTGAAAAATTCTATAAGATTTGTTAAAGATATTTGAAAATAAAATGATAAGGGGATAAAAATGGCAAGCGTAAAGCTAAAAAATGTATGGAAAAGATTTGGTAAGCTTGAAGCCGTCAAAAATTTTACACTTGATGTTGAAGATAAAGAGTTTGTTGTTTTAGTTGGGCCATCTGGCTGTGGGAAGTCAACTACATTAAGGATGATAGCAGGATTAGAAGAGATTACAGAGGGAACCATAGAGATAGGGGGGAAAATAGTAAATAAAATACCTCCAAAAGATAGAGATATTGCTATGGTTTTCCAGAATTATGCCCTATATCCTCATATGAATGTTTTTAAAAATATGGCTTTTGGCCTAATGCTAAGAAAATTTCCAAGATCTGAAATAGAGAAAAGGGTAAAAGAGGCAGCAGAAATATTAGGAATTACAGAACTTTTAAATAGAAAGCCAAGAGAACTTTCAGGGGGACAAAGACAGAGGGTAGCAGTAGGGAGAGCAATAGTAAGGAAGCCAGCTGTCTTTCTATTTGATGAACCTTTAAGCAATTTAGATGCAAAATTAAGAGTTCAGATGAGGGGGGAACTCTTAAAATTACATCATCAGCTTCAAACTACTGTTATATATGTAACTCATGATCAGATTGAAGCAATGACTATGGGCAGTAAAATCGTGATCATGAATAGTGGAAATATTATGCAGGTAGGAAACCCCATAGATGTTTATGATTATCCTCAAAATAAATTTGTTGCTGGTTTTATAGGAAGCCCACCAATGAATTTCATGGATGTGGAACTGGTAAAAGAGGATTCTAAACTAATAATCAGATCCGCTGCATTTTCTTTTCCTGTACCAATAGAACTTGTTCCAAAGTATGAAAAATATTCAGGTGGCCGTTTTATTATGGGAATAAGACCAGAAAATATTTATGATATTGAATTCTTAAAAGAGTATTCTAAAGAATATGTAATGGATGTTAATGTTGAGCTAACCGAACCAATAGGTTCAGTTGTCTACATACAATTTCAATTAGGGAATAACAGCTTTATTGCTCAAGTTGATTCTCATACTAAAGCGAAACGTGGCAAAAAGATTCCACTCTATTTTGAGATGAGCAAAGTGCATCTTTTTGAAAGCGATCCCCCTCATAAAAGCATAGGATAAATAAAAATAAAAGGAGGTGAACTTTTTAACCATTTTTTCAACCAACAGAAGGAGGTGTTAAGATGAAATTATTTAAAATAACTTTAATTTTGGTAGCTTTAATTTTTGTATTAACTCCAATTGCTCATGCAAAAAAGGTAACCCTTAAATTCTACTATCCAGTTGGTGTTTCTGGTCCTCTTGTAAAGGTGATAAATGGTATGGTTGCTAAATTTGAAAAACAAAATCCTGATATTGATATAGAACCAATATATGCAGGCAATTATAACCAAACCATGCAGAAGGTTCAAACAGCGGTAATGGGAGGGAACCCACCTGATGTTGCTGTTGTTGAAATATCTGAATTATACTCTCTGCTTGCTATGGATGCTATTATTCCTCTTGATAAATATATCAACAAGGAAGGCGGTAAAGAATTTTTGAACAACTTCTTTAAAGCTTTTTTAGGTAATGCCTATGGAACCGACGGTAAGATCTATGGATTTCCTTTTCAGCGATCTACTCCGGTTTTTTACTGGAACAAAGATATGTTTAAAAGGGCTGCGGATAAACTTAAAGCTAAAGGCTTAGATCCGAACCGTGCTCCAATAACTTGGGATGAGTTAGTAGAATATTCAAAAGCCTTAACCATAAGGAAAGGTGACAAGGTAAAACAATATGGTTTGATCATCCCTGGTGGATGGAATGATTGGATTTTTGAGGCATTTGCCAGACAGAATGGGTCTCAGCTGATGCTTGCTGATGGGAAAACTGTTACCTTTGATACACCTGAAAATTTGGAAGCATTAAAACTTTGGGTTGATTTGATGAGAAAGTATAAAACATGCCCAGTCTTAAGACCATGGAATATCACTCCAGATGATTTTATAGGAGAAGTAACAGCCATGATGTATTATTCTACAGGTGGTATGGCAAAGATCAGAAAAACTGCAAAATTTAATTTTGGTGTTGCCTTTATGCCAAAGAAAAAGCAGTTTGGAACCCCAGTTGGTGGTGGAGATTTTCATATCTTTAAAAAAATACCTAAGTCACATCAAGATGCTGCATGGAAATTTATAAAATTTATGACTAATCCTGAAATGGCTGGCTATTGGTCAAGAGAATCAGGCTATATAGCAGTTAATAAAAAATCTTATCAGCAACCTGAAATGATTGCTTTCTTAAAGAAATATCCTCAAATGACTGTTGCAAGAGATCAGTTAAAATATGCATATCCAAAGATGATGGCGGTCAACTATCAGAAGATAAGAAATGCAATGACAACAAACTTAGATGCTGCTCTTGAAGGTACTAAAACACCTGAACAGGCATTAAAGGATGCTCAAAGGGAAATGGAAGAAGCATTAAAACAATAACCCTTACATAAACTGGGCTTCCCATTTTAAGGGAAGTCCAGTATAGGTGTTGAATAATGAAAAGGTTAATATTTAAATTTCGTTATTATCTATTCATTTTGCCAGGATTAATATTTCTTGGAGTTTTTACTTATTATCCCATTATTTGGGCAACTGATTTAAGTTTTAAGAGGTGGAATCTTTTGTGCCCAAAGCCTAAATTTGTAGGTCTGGAAAATTATATTAAGCTTATACATAATGATGTATTTTGGCTGGTACTAAAGAACACAGCTATCTTTGTAACAGTAAGTATATTTCCAACCATGTTTTTTGCGATGGTTTTAGCTATTTTGATTGATGAGAGGATGAAAGGAAGAGTCTATTATATATATAGTATATTTTATCCTACCTTAATACCAATGGCTGCTGCTGCTATGCTATGGGTATATATATATTCCCCAAATCTTGGCATACTAAATATTCTTCTTGCAAAAATTGGGCTTCCCAAACTTGGATGGTTAGGAAGCTCTAAAACATCCCTTTGGGCTTTAATTATCATGACGTTTTGGAAAAACCTCGGTTTTTTCATGCTGATATATTTGGCAGGTCTTCAAAATATTAGTAAAGATCTTTATGAAGCCGCCTATCTTGATGGCGCAGGATGGTGGAAAAGACATTATAAGATCACTTTTCCATTACTGGGGCCTACCACTCTTTTTGTATTTATTACAGCAATTATTTTAACCTTTAGGGTTTTTGATCAGATAAATCTGATGACTGAGGGGGGCCCAGGAAATAGCTCAAATGTTATTGTATATTATATCTTTGAGAATGGATTCAAATTTATTGATATGGGTATTGCTTCTGCTTTAACTACTATACTTGTTGGAGTTCTTTTGATTTTAGTTCTTATTATATTTGGTATTTTTGGGAAAAGAATTACCTATGAGATGGAGTAAATATTAAAGGAGATAAAAATAAGATGAAGGAAAGAAAATATGAAATTTTATTAAAAAGTTTAACACTTCATATTGTATCATTTATAATGATTTTGCCTTTTGTATGGCTTGTTTCAACAGCCTTAAAATCACCAGAAGAGGTCTTTACTCAACATCTTACTCTTCTTCCCAAGAAATTTATGTGGAGCAACTTTCCTGCTATTATGAAAGCTGCTCCTTTTGATATATATCTTTTAAACACAGTGATTGTTTGTGCTGGAATATTAGCTATTCAACTCATACTTGTTATTCCAGCAGCTTATGCTTTTGCCAGACTCAATTTCCCTGGGAAAGGGTTTACTTTTATCCTGTTTGTCATCCAAATCATGCTCCCGCTTGAAGCTATAATTATACCTAACTACCTTATTGCTAAAGCACTTGGGCTTTTAAACACAAGAATAGGATTAATACTACCTTTTGTAGCAAGTGGATTTGGCACATTTCAGTTAAGACAAACCTTTAAACAGATCCCAGCCTCACTCGAAGATGCTGCAAGGATAGATGGGGCAGGGCATTTTCGTTTTATTTGGTATGTACTTATTCCATTATCAAAGCCAACCATTATAACCTTCTCCTTAATCAGTATTGCAACCCATTGGAATGACTATTTCTGGCCATTGATCATTACCGAAGTTGATAGAGTAAGAACCTTAACCATTGGATTAGGAATGTTCCTACAGCAAGAAAGTGGTTCTGACTGGACTCTTCTTATGGCTGCGACCCTTTATGTTTGTTTACCTATTATAGTACTCTTTTTAATATTACAACGTACTTTTATTAAGAGCTTCCTTACTTCTGGGATAAAAGGATAAAAAAAACAAATGAATAATATTTTTGATTTGATCATAATAGGAGGTGGCTCTACTGGAGCAGGTATTGCCAGAGATATGGCAATGCGAGGTGCAAAGGTGCTACTTCTTGAAAGGAATTACCTTGCTTCAGGAGCAACAGGAGCATGCCAAGCTCTTGTTCATAGTGGTTGCCGTTATGTTACTCAAGATATTGAAACAGCTAAGGAATGTTTTAAGGAAAATATGATTATAAGGAAAATCGCTAAAAGTTGTGTTGAAGAGACAGGAGGGCTTTTTGTTACTGTTAAAGGGGATGATGAAAGCTATGTAGATCTCTTTTTAGAGGCTAATGAAAAAGCTAAAATCCCTGTTACTCTTATAAATAAAGATGAAGGATTAAAAATAGAGCCAAACCTATCTAATAATATTGAAAAAGTGGTTAAGGTCCCTGATGCTGCTATTGATCCATTCAAGTTAGTTATAGAAAATATCAAAGCTGCTTTAGAATTAGGAGCAAAGATATATACTCATACTGAGGTATTAGATTTAATTGTTGAAAAAGGGAAAGTATGTGGGGTTGTTGCTTTTGATAAAAGACAAAAGGAAAAGAAAAGTTTAAGAGCCCGTTTGATCATCAATGCATCTGGAGCATGGGGATCTAAAATCGCAAAAATGGCAGGTTACGACCTTCCCCTAAGTTATTCAAAAGGTAGCATCCTAATTACCAACTCTAGACTTACTAATGTAGTGGTTAATCGGTTACGTCCACCATCTGATGGAGATATTATTGTCCCAAGTGAAACAGTAACCTTGCTTGGCACAACATCTGTAACTGTTAAACAACTTGATAATCTTCAAATCACATATACTGAAGTGGAAACAATAATAAATGAAATAGCTAAAATGGTGCCAGCTGTTAGAAATGCAAGATTTCTTAGAGCATATACTGGTGTTAGGCCTTTATTTAAGGAGAAAAAGGCAACAGATGATAGAAATATATCAAGAGGATTTAGGATATTTGACCATAAAAACGGGATGATTAGCATCATAGGTGGAAAGATGATAACATATAGATTAATGGCAGAAAAGGTTTCTGATCTTGCCTGTAAGATATTAGGGATAAAGCAAGAATGCAAAACTCATGTACTTCCTCTTCCTTCCACCTTAAAAGGAATGAAATTAAAAGCAAAGGATAGAATCAGTTTATTATCTGATAAAAATAAATCTATTTTATGTGAATGTGAGCTGATTACAAAAGATGAGGTTGAAGAGGTATTAAGCAAAACAAAAACAAAAGATTTAAATGATATTAGAATAGAAACCAGGATGGGAATGGGAACATGTCAAGGGACATTTTGCGCTCATCATGCCTTAGGATTGATGGCAAAAATGGATATAGTTAATGAAAAAAATGGGAATAAATCTCTTATTGATTTTCTTGAAAGAAGATGGAGAGGGATTCTTCCAGTAATAGATGGTGATCAGATAAAAGAGGAACAATTAACCGAAGGGATATATGCTGAGATATTTAATCTGGATAAGGAAAGAATAGAGTGAAATATGATTTGATTATCATAGGAGCAGGTCTTTCTGGTTTTATGGCAGCAAAAAGGGCAGCCGAAGGAGGGTTAAATGTTCTTATTCTATCAAAAGGATTAGGTGTTCATCAAATTTTTTCTGGGTGTATTGATTTATTAGGCTATTATCCTGAAGATAACTCTCGTTTTCTTGAATCCCCTTTTGAAGGTATACAAGGTTTAACAACATCTAAAACTTCTCATCCATACTTTCTTGCTGGAATTGACGATATAATAGATGGATTAAATTCCTTTTTAGATATTTTTGAAAATGAATATTGCTATATTGAGGGCAAAAACCAGCTAATTCCTACCAGTATAGGGACATTAAAACCTTCATATCTTATACCAATAACCATGATTGATGGGGCTTTCCCATTTAAAGATGATATACTTCTTTTAGGTATCAAGGAGCTACAATATTTTTCTTCTCCTCTGGCTGCTTTAAATCTAAAAAGATATGGAAATGTTAGATCAAATGAAATATCAATTTATGAAATCATTAACCAAAAGAATATATATCCAGTTCAAATAGCAAATCTTTTTGATAAAGCAGAATTTAGAGAAAAATTTATAACTCTAATATCTAAAAAAATTAAAGGGGTAAAATTGGTAGGAATGCCTGCCATCTTAGGCAGGGATAAATTTAGAGAAGCAATTAATCACCTTGAAAGTGAATTAGATGTTGAGATATTTGAAATCCCTACACTTCCTCCTTCAATACCTGGATATAGACTTTATAAAAGATTCAGAAGATATTTGGATAATCTCGGTGTAGAGATACGATTAGGTGTTGAGGTGATCAAAGGGGAGGTTAGAAAAGGGAAAATTGTTCAACTTTTAGCAAATTTAAGAGAAAAGGAAGAGATTTTTAGGGCAAAATATTTTCTTTTAACAACAGGAAGATTTATAAGCAATGGGCTAAAGGCTAAAAAAGGGACTGTTAGTGAACCAATCTTTAATCTTCCTATATATTTTTTAAAAGATAAAGAAAAATGGTTTAATTATGACTTTTTTTATCCAAAAGGACATATGATAAATAATTTTGGAGTTATGGTCGATAATAGATTTTTCCCTGTGGATGAAAAGGGAGATAGGATGTATGAAAATTTAAAAGTAGCAGGTTCGATTTTAGCTTACCACAACTCCTTTAGAGAAAAATCAGGTGCTGGGATTGCTATTACAACAGGATATAGCTCTGTATCAGATTGGATAAAATATGAAAGACAATATTGATCCATGTGTAAAATGTTCGATTTGTAATCTTTATTGCCCAGTGGCTTTAGAAACAGATCTTTTTCCTGGAGCAAAAACATCAGGTCCTGATGCTCAACGATTTAAATTTTCAAATGGTGTAATTCCAGAGGAGTTTAGCAGATATTGTATTGGATGTGGTAATTGTGTTATCAATTGTCCAGCTGGAATCAATACACCATTATTAAATATATTGTCAAAAGCTAAATATAGGGAGAAACATCCTTTATCATTAGGCGAAAGATTGCTCGAAAATGTGATATTTCTCCCATCTTATATTGATATTTTTTCTAATTTGATAAATAAAATAACAAATTCTTCTTTTGTTAAAAAGATAATATTTCCTTTTTTAGGGCTATCAAGCAAAAGAGAACTGCCATATTTTGCAAAAAGAAGTTTTTCCCATTTGATTAAAGCAAAAAAATTGAAAAAAGGGGGAAAGAAAGTTGTTTATTTTTATGGATGCTATACAGAGGCACATGAACCAGAGGTAGGAGAGGCGGTTGTTTATGTTTTAAATAAGAACGGATACGATCCAGTTTTTCCTTCGTGGGTTTGCTGTGGAGCTCCTTTTATTGGTGCTGGCAATATTGAAAAAGGAGAAAAACTTGCAAAGAAAAATATCAAATCTTTATCAAAAATGGACTCACTTGATATAATATTTAGTTCTACTACATGTTATCATACCATTAGAGATAGTTATAAGGAACTATATGAGATAGATGGCATAGATGATGTAGCTAAAAGATGCAAAGATATATTCCAATTTCTTGTTGAGCTGAATGATAACGGTAAATTAAATAAAGATTTTGGCAAAATAAAGAAAAGATATTTCTATCATACCCCATGTCATCTGAAGCTCTTAGGCATTGGGACTCCCGCGTTAGAGATTTTGAAACTTATACCATCAATAGAGATTATCAAGGGTGATGCACTCTGTTGTGGTTTAGGGGGATTATTTGGATATAAAGATTATGGTTATGATATTTCTGTAAAGATTGGGGAGGAGTTAGCAAAGGAAATAGAGGATTCAAATGTAGATGGTGTGATATCTGATTGTGAAGGATGTAGGATCCAAGTTCACCATCTTACAAAAAAGCCTGTTTATCACCCGATTACTATCTTGATGGAAGCATATAAATTAGGGGATCATTTGTCTAAAGAAATTTAATTATATTGAATTTTCAAAAATAAAAAACAAGAAATTTTTTTTTATTTTTAAACTTGATATAGCCAGCCTAAATTGAATGAGTCAGTTTTTCTTACACAGAGTAATTATTTCTATCTAATAAAATAAACCGAATAAAAGGGGTCTCAATTTTACAGTAATGATAGCAATTCCACCATCTTTAATCCTTTTATAAAGTTCAATTTGAATATTTTTAAAAAAAATCCTTTGCTTGGTTATATGACTAACAAAAATTCTCAAATTATTAAGCTCTATATCATGATGCTTTATTTTCATCATGCCATTTTTATAAAAGAAATCTTTTTTTTGTACTATAAAAGGCATACCAGCACCATATGAGGGGAAAATTGTTTCAATTGGTTCAATCTTATAATGAGCATTGATTAAAAATATTCCTCTAACATTCATATGTTCCACTGAGTGAATATACCGAATTTCAAACAGATCACCAGCTGAAACCAATCCTGAGTAAATAGGTACCCTACTTGTTTCATCATCAATAATAAAGAAATGTAAAGGGAAAAAAAGGATCAATAAGAAAATAATGATAAAAAGAGAAAGCAGATAACTTTTCTTTTTGAAGGAGTTTATAAATTTCATTATAGTTTATTCTAAAATGGAATTAAATAAAACGTTACTATGATATGGGAATTGGTAAAACCTTCTCTTTTTTTCTTCTTAGCACCTGTAAAAGCAAAATTAGAGCAAGCCAAGCCGCACCTAAAATATCAGTGAAAAAACCTGGTTTAATTAAGAAAATAGCAATGACGAAAAGTGATAATCTTTCCCATAATCTGGTTTTAACTAACAAAAACCCCTGAATACCCGCAGCAAATAAAAACATTCCAACAATCGCAACAGGAATAATCATTAATAGGTTTAGAAAACTTGTGTTAATCATCAGCAATTGAGGGTTATAAAGATAGATAAAAGGAAGAGTAAAAGCAGCTGCATCAAGTTTAAATGACTGTATCCCAGTTTTAATAGGATCTGAATGGGCAATACCAGCTGCAGCATAAGCACACAAACCAACAGGGGGGGTATCATCTGCCACAATTCCATAGTAAAAGACAAAAAGATGAGCAGCAATCAATGGTACACCTAAATCAGCACCTACTTCTAAAATAGCTGGAGCAGTCATCGCGGCCATAATAATATATGTAGCAGTTGTAGGGAGACCCATCCCTAAGATAATAGAAGCAAAAACAGCAAATAAAAGTGTCAAAAAAAGTTTACCTTGAGCTAAAGTTACAATAAGCAAAGTCATTTTTAAACCAAGGCCAGTCAACGTAACAACCCCTACAATAATACCGCAGCATGCACATGCAGCAGCGATTCCTATCATGTTTCTGGCTCCCATCTCCATTGCCTGCAACAAAAGTTTAATGGCTGTTGCTGTACCACCAATCCATGGATTAAATTTTGTTTCCTCAATAGATGCTTGATCATTAACTGCATCAGATGGATTGCTTTTTTTTGTTTTTAAATAACGTATTGGATATCGAATGTTATTTTCGATAAGAGCAACAGCAATGCTTACCATAATGCTTATAAAAGCAGATGTAGTTGGTGTTAACTTCAAAACAAGGAGGACATAAATTAAGAAAGCCAAAGGAATCAAAAGATAGGCACCGCTAAAGAAAGTCTTTAGTACTGGTGGTATTTCTTCTTTAGGAAGCCTGCCAATTCCGGTTTTAATAGCTTCTAAATGGATTATACTAAATATTGCAATATAACTTAAAACAGCTGGAATAATGGCATGTTTTATAATCTGAAAGTAAGGAATATCAGTAAATTCTGCCATAATAAAAGCTGCTGCTCCCATAACAGGGGGCATAAGCTGACCATTGGTAGATGCTGCCACTTCAACAGCACCTGCCATCTCTTTTCTAAATCCCACTTTTTTCATTAAAGGGATTGTCATACTACCAGTTGTGACTGTATTAGCAATAGAGCTCCCTGAAACCGTTCCCATTAAAGCACTAGCTACAACAGCTGCTTTTGCCGGTCCTCCACGAAATCTTCCCATAGTTGCAAAAGAAAGTTTAAGCAAATAATCTCCTGCTCCCGTACGTTCTAAAAATGCACCAAAAAGTACAAAAAGGAAGACATAAGTAGAGGAAACCCCGATCGGTACCCCCCAAATTCCTTCCATTGTTAAGAACAGATGATCAATGAGTCTACGAATACCATAACCTCGGTGCTCTATCAATTCAGGCATCCATGGTCCTAAGAAAACATAAATAATAAAAACAAGGGTAATAACAGGTAGGGCAGGTGAAACAGAACGTCTTGTTGCTTCAAGAATAAATAGTATAAGTCCAATGCCAAAAATTAGATCAATATTTGTTGGATTACCAACTCTAAACATTAACTGGTTATAAAAAATTGAACTATAAAGAGCAAAAGCTCCTCCAAGTATGGCAAAAATCCAATCAATAAAAGCTACACGATCTTTTCTGGCTTTGTTACTGTAAGGGAAATAGAGAAAACAGAGAAAAAGAGCAAAAGCAAGGTGGCGAGAGCGGTGAAGCATAGCGGTTGGGACTCCTATTCCAGAAGTATACAAATGATAAAAAGACATCAAAATAGCAACTGTAGTAACAAAAAAGCGTGCTTTCCCTCTTAATTTCCTTGAGCCAAATTCTACTTCAATACCTACTTTCTTTTGTCTTCTTTTTTCCCTCCATTTTTTAAACATTTTTTCCCTTTCTCGTTTTTTGAGTTTTTAAGGAGTGTACAATTGAATTTAGAAGAGTCATCTATCTACATTGAATAAAGGCTTAGGCAATAGAAATTATCTGCCTAAGCCTTTATTTTCGTATTAGAATCCAGCAGGAATTTTAACACCCTTTTCTTTGAAATATTTTTTAGCACCAGGATGTAGAGGTATAGACATGCCATCCATTGCGGTATCAAGTGTGACTTGCTTTAAAGTAGCATGAGCTTTATGAATAGTCTTTAAATTTTCAAATATAGCTTTGGTGAAATTGTAAACAACCTTTTCTGGTATATCTGCTCTTGTGACTAACATTGCAAGAATAGCTACTGTTTTTACATCTTTATCAAGTCCTTTGTAAGTACCAGCTTTTATAGGAAACTGTGCATAAAAAGGATATTTCTTAATAAGCTTTTTCGCGTGTTCATCATCAATATGAACGATTGTACAAGGTGTCATCATTGCTGTATCTACTAAAACAGCAGCCCCAACACCAACAGTATAAAATGCAGCATCGATCCTACCATCTTTTAAGAAATCAGAAGATTCACGAGCGGTTAGCCTTTCAACCTTTCCAAGATCCTTAAAAGTCATACCATAAATTTCCAGGATCTGCTTAGCATTAACTTCTGTTCCACTTCCTAATGGACCAACACAAACCTTTTTGCCTCTTAAATCAGCAGGTGTTTTGATATTTGATTTTTTTAGAGCCTGGATTTGTACATATTCAGGGTAAAGTGTGCATATAGCCCTCATATTTTTTGCTGGCTTGTTTTTACCTGAACCAGGTGCAAACATCTTTATGCCATTATAAGCATAATATGCAATGTCGTTTTGCAGAATAGCAAAATCAGCATCTTTGTTTGCTATAAGGTTTGCATTCGCAACAGAAGCACCTGACGATTCTACTGTTGCTCTTAATCCATATTCAGGATGTTTAAATAAAATCCTTGAGATTGAGCCCCCTAAAGGATAGTAACAACCTGTGACCCATCCACTCGCTATTGTTACCAACCTTTTTTTGCCAGCCATAGCAGGGGATGGATTTAATTGAAATAGGGCCAGTGTAAAAACTAAACATGTAATAATAATGATTATCTTTTTCATACTCCCTCCCTTATTTCCCTTTAACTATAGTTTAGATTTACTTCACCTCCTTTCTTGATTAATAAATAAGTTTAGAAAGTTTTACAATTTTTGATACAACCTCTTTTCACACAAACGGAGAGAATAACAGTATCTACCTGATTGCTAAGTAAAGAGCTTCCTCTTGACTATAATATAAAAATTTTTTATTCTAAAATATAAAAAACTAAAAACAATTTTGTATAAAAAAGTTTACTAAAATTAAAGAAACTATTAAATTTTTAAAAGAACTCTCAATATTTATATTTAGAATTTTATTTAATATGAACAGATTTG
>JAFDIG010000218.1 GCA_019308145.1 Deltaproteobacteria bacterium
AATATACGAGCTTATCCGAAATGTCAAGCTTGGTTATAAACCTAAGGCGTAGATAGTGATAAAGATAGATTAGCAAGAAAAATGAAAGTAAGGAGGAATTAATTTCTTTACCTTTGGTACCAGACTGTTTCGGCTATCGTTTATGATAGCAGAAAACTAAAATTCTACCTTTCCAAATAGAATTTTCATAGGGGTTTATATTATTATTAACTCTGAACTAACTAATTTATCTCCTCATAGCAACTTTACTTGTCTGAAGATATTGTTTTATCCCTTTATAAATTGAATAACTTAAATCATCTAAATATCTATTGCTTCTTAATCTTTTCATCTAAATATCTATTGCTTCTTAATCTTTTCTCCTCTAATGGATTGCTTATAAAGGAAACCTCTAAAAGCACAGCAGGCATATCTGCTCCTAATAAAACATAAAAAGGTGCACGTTTAACCCCTAAATCCTTTATTCCCCAATATTTCCTTCTCATATTTAAGCAGATATTATTATGTATAACCTCTGCAAGTTTCCATGATTCAGTAATTTTGGAGTTTATCTTAAGGTCTGCTAAAATAATATCCAATTCATTAAGTTGTTTTATTGAAGTATGGTTCTCCCTTGCGGCAACTCTTAGAGCCATCTTATCGGATGTAGGACTTAAAAAATAGGTTTCTATGCCTGATGTCCTCCTTTTCCTGCTTGCATTAGCATGTATTGAAATAAAGAGATCTGCTTTTAAAATATTAGCCATGGCAGTTCTCTCATGCAAGCTAAGATATCTATCATCTTCCCTGGTTAGGATCACTTCACATTGAATATTTGATTTTAAAATTCTCTTCAACCTTTTTGCAATCTTTAAAACCACATCCTTTTCCTTTAAACCTGTAGGACCAATAGCACCAGGATCTTTGCCTCCATGGCCAGGATCAATTACAACCCTTGCTAACCCAGGAACCTTAATCTTCCTTCTGCCTGATGCCCTATCCTTATTAATAATAATAGCTTTTTTTAGCTCTTCCTCTTTGCCAATAAGATTTTCCTTTTCTTTCCCAAAAAGGTCTATTATTAAACGAAATGGGGATTCAAAAGAAAAGACTCTATAATTCTTAATGGATTTAAGATCAATAACCATGCGTACTGTTTCTGGTCTATTTTGAGCAATTCTTATCCTCTTTATTAAACGATCTCTTATTGTTATCTCTTTGGTGAAATCCTTTGGCAAAAAAGTATTACTAAAGTCAAAATATAAACGCGGAGGCTTATTATTTAATCGATCCTCTTTTAAAAGATGAGTTGAATATGATACCCTTTTTCCAATCTCTACAACTATTCTTGTATACTCTCTATTTGACCAATAATTAACTTTTTTAATAACAGCTTTTTTTGATAGTTTGGTATAAGAATCCCTTCTATCTATCTTTTTAAGAAATATTTCAGCCTTTTTTACTATATCCCTTTTATTACTATTGTTTATAACCTCCTCAAAATATCTTTTACTTCTTGTGATATCCCTTTGTTCATAAAAGATCTCTCCTAATGAATACAAGGCTTCATCAAAATACGGGCTTAAAGGATATTGGCTGATCAATCTCTGATAAGCAATAATGGCATTCTCTAAATCAGAACTTTTTTTAAAAAGATTATAAACTCTTCTATAAAGTTCTCCAACACGATATAAAGATAGATCAGCCTTTTTGCTTTGGGGAAATAAATCAGATACCTTTTTATATCTTTTTATTACTTTTATCCAATTAACTCTATATTTCCTTTTTTGAGGAGATTTTACCAAATTATAATATGAATTTTCTGCATATCGGAAAAATCTAAGATCACGATCTATTGCATTGACAGGTGTTGAAACTAAAAAAAGGGAAATGAGAAAAAAAGAGATAATATATCGAAATTTTAAATAAAACCTATGTTTAAAAAAAACCATAAAAATAAACCTTTTATCAGTAAAAAAATATTCTATTTTTCTATTTTAAGGTTTGAATAAAAAAAATCTATATTTCAAACAAAAAAAGGGGGAGCAATTTCTACTTCCCCTTATTTAGAAAAATATTATCATATTAGTTACTCTTTCTTTTCTATGATCCGAGGTGAAATAAAGACCAAAAGTTCGGTTTTTTTATTGGCTTTTGATTTTTTCTTAAAAAACCAACCAAGCACTGGAACATCACCTGCGCCAGGGACACTTTTGTAATTAACACTATCGTCGTTGATAAAAACTCCACCTAATACAATTACATCATTATTTTTTACTAATACCTCAGTTTTAACCTCTTGTTTGTATATAGCAGGTGTGCCTAAAACCGTCTTAGACCAATCAGGGGTGTCTTTGGAAATAGTTAGTTCCATCTTAATATTACCATCATGAGTAATCTGAGGCTTAACTGTTAATTTTAGGTTTGCATCAATCCAATCGGTTGAGGTGACACCTTGTTCTGTAATCTTTAAATAAGGAATTCTAAAACCTTGAGTTATTGAAGCTTCTTTATTATTTAAGGTTGTAACCCTTGGGCTTGATATGACCCTCCCTTTTCCTTTATTCTCAAGTGCGGAAAGAGATATATCAAGATGAACTATATCACTTACAGAACCGAGTGCTAAATTTATAATCCCCCCAGACCCTGGCCCAACAGCTGCTGGTAAATTTATTACAGATTCATTATCACCACCACCAACAATTCCAATAGAATTAGGAAAGTTCAACCCAGTAGCATTACCATGAGCTGTATCAGCTTTATAGTGACCTCCCCACTGTATTCCAAGTTCCTGCTCAACACCTAAAGAAGCCTCTACTATTCTACTTTCTATTAAAACCTGCTTTGTTGGAGCATCCAAAGTCTTTATATATTTTTTTGCTTGCTCCAGATTTTTTCTTATATCAGTTATAATAATTGTATTTGTCCTATCATCGTATTCAATCTTACCTTCTTTACTTAAAACTTTTTTAACCTTTGCTGATACGTCCTTTGCGTTGCTATAGCTTAAAGGGAAAAACTCTGTCTCCAATTTAGCCAATTTTATCGCTTCCTCTTTTTCTTTTATTATCACTTTTCGTGGAGCAATTCTAATAACATTTCCTATTTTAACCATTCCCAATCCTTTTGTTTCAAGAATTAAATCAAGAGCCTGATCCCATGGAACGTTTACCAACCGAAGTGTAATAGTTCCTTTTACATTATCACCAGCAATAATATTTAGGTTACTTACCTCTGCTATTAACCTTAAAACATTTTTTATATCAGCATCTTTAAAGTCAAAAGAGACCCTCCTACCAGTATAGACTTTTCCAGGGATTCCTGTTTTAACTTCTTCTTTCTTTTCAAAAACTTTAGTCTTTACAGTTTGATAAGGATAAACTTTTTTCTTTCTTACTTTAACAATTTTTTCCTTTGCCTCTGGACTTCTTCTATCTATAACCTTAACCTCTGGTTTTACTGTTTCCTTCTTAGGTGCTGAAAGTATAGATTTAGGAATATCGAAATCAATATATATCTTATTCCCAACTTGAGTTACATTATAGTTGGTATCCTCTTTCAATTTAATAATAGCCCTTGCTAATCTCTCCTTTTCCCTTCTAACATTTATCATAGTTACAAGATTCACAGCGCTTTTAAACTCGCTTGTGTCAAGGCCTCTTAAATATCGTTTTGGAACCTTGACTCCTTTTAAATCAACAATTACTCTTTTGCTACGAGGTTTGCTAACTTTAAAAACTGCTGGTGATGAAGTAGAAATAGTAATGCGGCTTTTCTTATCTAAATTTTGAAAATCTAAACCTGTAACTATTCCTTTTTTAATCCCTTTTTCATCTACTGGTGAAGCAATAGAAATCATCTCAGATTCTGGTATAGGCTTTTCAGAGACCCATACTACTATCTTATCATCTGCTTTGGCTACTTTAAAAGAAGGGAACTTCCTTGGGTTAGCTGAATCAAAAACTACTCTTACCTTATTTTTATGTGTTCCAATCCTAACCGATTTAATCTTTGCTCTTGTAACTCTTATTCTTTTCTTCTTATAAAGATTTTTTACTTTCCAAATATCTAAGATAAGACGAGCTGGCTTATCCAACTTAAAGAAGTTATAATCACTTACTGAACCATTTAATGATACTATAGCTTTAACATCTGCTCCTTTCTTTTCTATATTTATTCCTATAAAGGCATTAGCAGGTGGCAAAACTTTAGGTTTAGGCTTTTGAATAGTTATTTTTTCTTTTTTTTCAGGAACAATATCAACAAACAATTTGTTGCCTTCTACTCTTGTCTTATACTCTACATCTCTATTTAAACCGATCTCAACTCTTGTTATAGGTCCAAAAGATGAAGTTAATTCAGTGGGGACTACACTACTTACATTTGGATTATTTATCACCAAAGGCTTTAATTCCTTTGCAGGAGAGGTTTCAGAAAAATCTATAACAACAGACTTTGGCTTAAAAAGTTTCATATCAGTATAAGAGAGTGGAGCATTTCCTTCAAATACAATAGTAGTGGTTTCTCCTTTTTCCTGAAAATTCATATTTGTAAGTAATACCTTAGCTAAGTAAACAAAAACGTAAAGGCAATAATTATTACCCCAAGTTTTTTAAAAAAATATGGTTTCATTCTCCCTCTCCTTCTTTAGAAAGGTGTAATTTCATAATAACTATATTTGTAGGAGCTTTACTGATAAGAGAACTCATACTCTCATCAATCAACTTTTCCTCTATGATAATACGATCTTTAAGAATTCTAATTAT
>JAFDIG010000219.1 GCA_019308145.1 Deltaproteobacteria bacterium
ATTATGGATATGGATGGGGTTATGGTAGATGTAACCCTATCTTATAGAGCATGTATAAAAAAGACCGTAGAGATTTATCTCAATAATCTGCTTGGTCTAAAACCATACTCTTCTAAGATAATAACCGATGATGACATCAGAATAATAAAAGGAAGAGGAGGGTTTAATAATGACTGGAATGTAACTGCAGCCTTGATAGTTTATATTCTGACTCTTGATGAAGATAAAGGTATCGATTTTTCTTATGATGATCTTTCTCAGAAAGAACTTTTAAATATTTTAAAGAAAAAAGGTAAAATTGTCTCCTCATTAAATATATTGATGAAAAAAAAGAGGTTTTTCCCTGTTGATAAGGTTATCCCTAAGGGGAAAGGTATAGGTTGGGTTGATAATCTTTCTCATTCTTACAAAAATTTGGTTCTTCATAGAGGAGATATTAGAAGGGAAAACTTGGTAAAAAGGATCTTTCAAGAGATATATCTTGGAGAAAATTTTTCCAAAATTTATGGTTTTCCTCCAATTTTTTATAAAGGGAATGGATTTTATCAAAAAGAAAGACCTCTTGTATCTTCTTTAACCCTTGAAAACCTAAAGAAAAAGCTATCTATAGCCATTGCTACAGGAAGACCAAAAAAAGAGGCAGAGCTTGCAGTTAAGAATTTCGGTTTTTCCCCTTATGTAGATGTTATCGTTGCTCTTGAAGATTATAAGGAAGAAGAGAGAAGGTTGTATAAAATGGGAAAAGGATGGGTCTCTTTATCAAAACCAGATCCATATTCTATTATCGAAGCAGCAAAAAGATTAAAAAAATCTAAAAAATTTGCTTATGTTGGGGATTTAGAAGATGATATGATTGCAGCTAATAGAGCGAAAGAAAGTATAGAGATCATTGCAATAGGTTGCACTTCTGTTTATCCTGATAAAGCTGATGCAAAAGAGAAGTTAAAAAGAGCGGGTGCAGATTTGATAATAGATAATATAGATGAGCTTCTCTCATTAATATAAAGAAAGCGGTTTCTTCTACATCTTTTGCGTGAAGATACCGCTTGCTTTTTATTTTATTTCTTTCTATTTGAATTATTGTTTCAAAACTTGTTATCCTATTTAAATCTTTTTATTTTATTCATAAATATTTAAAAGAGTTTTTCAGGCAAGGTACATGCAATATTTAAGGAGTCGGCAACAGGCTTACAAGTTAGCTGACCTTTGTAAACATTCAGCCCTGAAAGCAAAACTTTATCTTTCTTAAATACTTCAGGAACCCCTATATTAGCAAGTTTAACAGCATAAGGAAGTGTAGCATTACAAAGAGCAAAAGTTGAGGTGCGTGCTACTGCCCCTGGCATATTAGCAACCCCATAATGTATAACACCATCTACTATATATGTCGGGTTATCATGAAAAGTAGGATGAATTGTTTCAACACATCCACCTTGATCTACTGCTACATCAACTATAACCGATCCATTTTTCATACGAGAAACAAGCGCCCTATCAACCAAAATAGGTGCTCTTGCCCCTGGAATCAAAACAGCGCCAACAACAAGGTCAGCTTCAAGGATTGATTTTTCAATGTTGTGATGATTAGACATTAAAGTGATGATTTTTGAACCAAATATATCATCAAGGTATCTAAGTCTTTCAAGATTTATATCAAGGATAGTAACTTTTGCTCCCATGCCAACTGCTATTTTTGCAGCATTCATTCCTACTGTTCCAGCCCCTAAGATAACAACATTGCCAGGGATAACACCTGGAACTCCAGATAAAAGAACTCCTCTCCCACCTTTTTCCTTTTCCAAAAAAGATGCTCCTACCTGAATTGCCATTCTTCCTGCTATTTCACTCATCGGGATAAGTAATGGCAATGATCCATCAGGAAGCTCCATTGTTTCATATGCTATACCAATCACCTTTCTTTTTAAAAGAGCTTCTGTAAGTTCCTTGTTTGGTGCAAGATGAAGATAGGTGTAAAGAATTTGATCCTCTTTTAAAAGTTCATACTCTTCTTCTAAAGGCTCTTTTACCTTCATAATCATATCTGCTTGACTATAAATCTCTTTTGCACTCTCTTTTATTTCAGCGCCTGATGATATATATTCTTCATCAGAAATACCACTTCCTTCTCCTGCAGATTTTTGAATAATCACTTTATGCCCCTCTTCTGTTAAAGCTTTAACTCCAGCAGGGACTATTCCAACTCTATATTCTTGCTTTTTTATCTCTTTTGGTATACCAATAATCATTTAATTTCCCCCCTTTTAATCTTTTTAAATAAGAAAATTAAGGAAATAAATATCTTAGCGTTTATTTTCCGTGATTGTCCTTTTCATTGTTACCCATTTGTTAATATTTTTTAACAATAAAAAGGTCTCTGTTGAACGGATATCCCCTACTTTATAAAGTTCCTTTGTAAGGAATTCCAATATACCTTCCTCATAGGTATCAAAAGTGATTTCAACAATAAGGTCATATCTCCCAGTAGAAATGGCAACCCAATTCACATACTTAAGATTAGCAATCTCATGAGCTTTTTTGTTTAATTCATGATAACTCAAATTAATGCCTATAATAGCAACTGAAACATTCTTTTGTTTGGAAGGGTTTATTAATCCCATGATCTTTAAATCACCAGCTTTTATTAATCTTTTTATCCTATTTCGTACAGTAGCATCAGTAACACCTGTTTTTTTTGCAATATCCTTGGTGGAAATCCTTCCATCCTCTTGAAGCATATTTACAATCTTCCAATCAAGGGGGTCCCATTTCATCATTCTCTCCTTTTAATTAGCCCGTACTGGCAAACGAACTAATTAGGTTCAAACTGGCTTTATTAAACTAAAGTCAAAAGGAAAATCTCTTGTTTTATATATTTTAATCATCATAATTTATTGTTTTGCCAAGCTTTGCCTCAAAATTTTTTAGTTTTAATTAGTTCGCATTTAATTTTTCTTTTGCAAACTAATTAATTCATCTTTAACTTTTAGCCATAAATAATTATCTAATTTTAACATAATTAAAAAAAAAGTCAATAAAAAATTTTCTAAATAAAAAAATTAGTGGCTTTTTTCTTTTAAATAAAAATTATTATTGCTTAATTTTTTTTTCGGAAGAAAATGAATTGTGCAAAGATACCAACGATAAAAAATATCTGAACTGAATAGGAAATTGAAAAAGGAAAGGAGAGCAACCATGCTCCTAATATTGAGGTAAAGAAAATAGCAAAAAGTTTTTCAAGCCTTGAAAAAAGAATTCCTCCTAAAATAGCTATTACAATATCCCAGAATGAAGGATGATAAAAGATATTTGTTAAGGTATAAATATTGTCAGCACTTGCTCCAAATAGGATTGTCTGTTTTATAAAAAGTGCTAAAAATGCACCAGCAATAAAAAGGATAAAAAAGCGTAAAAATTTAAAGAAAAGTAGAAAAAAAATGGATAATATAAGAGCTAAAATGAGGTTTAAAAATATTAGCTGTTTAATTCCTAAAAGTTCACCAAACAAAGAAGATAAAGGAATGCTTGTAATAATACCTGTAGCAATGGCAGCTGCCCTAAAGATCCAAAGATATATAGCAAAACCAAATAGCAGTAGAGAAAATCCTATAGTTATAAAAGCAAAATAAAAAAAGTATGGGTGTGGTATAGAAGCCATCAAAAAAATTAGAGAAAAGAGAAAATAAAAAATTTTTTAGTATCCAATGATATCCAAAGCTATATTTTAAGGATCTTATATAATCAATAATGAGCCTCTGGCTGAACTATCTCAAAGGCATTTGATTCTGCAGTAATAACAGCTTGTCCTACCATAGGAACATCTGGATCAGAAATATACTCAACTATCCCATAATTGTAAGTTCCACTTCCAACTCCTGGTGCAACTTCACTAAGATCAATGAGATTAACAGCAAAAGGGACTGAGCAACCAAAAGAGACATAAGAACCATTACTATTGCTGTCAACAAAAAGAGTGATAGTACGAGAAGAGTCATAGCTATTAAACCATAATATTAAAGTGGTATTAGCTCCTACTGATGGTTCTACCAGATAGGGAAGATTTCTATGCTCACTTAAAGGGTGAGAATTTTCAAAATTATTACTGGATGAGTTAGCCTCTATATGAACACATCTGTATTCCCCTGCATACTGACCTGTTATATTTACAATGATTTCACTCCCTGTCAATATGTTGCTTATTTCAGCTGGGAAATTAAGCCCTGAAGCAGAATCATCACCATCCATTACTAATGAGAGGACTGAAAAAGACCATGCAAGTTATTTGATTCAATTAAATCCCGTATATTTATTCCTGCTGTCCCCCATGCTGATATTGTAACTTCACTGTTTAGACCTGGGGTATTGTATATATTGAAAAAAGATATCTGAGCTGTTATCTGTTGGCTACTTGTATTGCTTATATAAATAAGACTATCAACTCCAAATGGTATAGTATATTTAAAGTATGGAAAAAGAAGCCTTTGCGCTGCAGCTTTATCATCTGCATCAAGTTTTGCAAAAGAGTTTATCGTAAAAATAAGGAAAAATATCATGAATAAACCCCAAAAAAACTTTATCCTATTAACTTTCATGATCCACTCCTTTTTATTTTAGTTGTACTCATT
>JAFDIG010000220.1 GCA_019308145.1 Deltaproteobacteria bacterium
TGGGGTATTTATCAGGAATGCCGTAGCAAGCGGAAGAAGCAGCATAAACAAATTTTTTTAATTTATTAGAATGCTTCCTAGCAGCTTCAAGTACCCTGACAGTAGCCGTGACATTTGACTGGTGATAAGTAAGGGGGTGCTCAACGCTCGGCACAATATCTGCTAATGCAGCCATATGGAATACATAAGTTGCGTCTTTGAAAAAAGAGTCATCGAACTCCTCGCTCAGCTCAATCTTATGGAACTCGTAGTCTGGGTTCTCTTTGAATAGTTCAATATTTTCAAGCCTTCCATTAACCATGTTATCAACAGCTACCACCATAAAACCTTTGTTTAGCAACAGCTCTACAAGGTGTGAGCCAATAAAACCTGCTCCTCCGGTGACGATGACTTTTTTCTTTTCTCCGCCCAAAATTTACACCCTCCTAATTTTACTAATATTAAAATGAGTCCTATAAGGTGTGGTTAAAAGCACGCTATATTTAAAAGTTTATCTCTTTTATAGGTATTAAAAAGTGAAATTTATAAATAAAAAGATTTTTTCCTTTTTAAGTTTTAAGGGGATTTTTAATGAGTTATGTTATTGGGGTGGATTTTGACAATACTATTGTAAGTTATGACACACTTATGCATTCTTTGGCTGTAGAGAAAGGTTTGATTCATCCAAATATTAAGAAGATTAAAAAACACATAAGAGATGCTATTAGGCAGTTAAGGAATGATATTGAATGGCAGAAGATACAAGGGCTTGCCTATGGTCCTAGAATAGAGGAAGCCGAACTCATTGATGGTGTTAAAGATTTTTTTAAGCTATGCAGGATACATAATATCAAAGTCTATATTATTAGCCATAAGACGGAGTATGCGCGTTATGATGACACAAGGACAAACCTAAGAGATGCTGCTATGAAGTGGATGGCAAAGAATCATTTCTTTGATGAACTTGCCAACAATGGACTTGGTTTTTCAAAAGAAGATATATATTTTGAATCAACACGAGAGGCTAAGATTAATAGAATAAAGCAGTTAAGATGCACTCATTTCATTGATGACCTCGAAGAGACTTATCTTGAGCCTTCCTTTCCAGATAATGTTATAAAAATCCTTTATGCTCCTTATAATGAACAGGCCCGTCTTTCTGGAGTGAAGATTTTTTCGAGATGGAAAGATATATCAGAGTACATGTTTGGGGAGAGCTGTGGAACAGATGATATTGATTTAAAAAAGATTTTTTCAAAGCTATTAGGAAGGAGAGTAATTTTTATTGAGAGAATTGGAGGGGGAAGAAACACTAAGGTTTATGTGCTTTCAACTGAGAAGAAGAAATATGTTGCCAAACAATACTTTTACCATGACTCTGATGCTAGGGATAGATTAAGCGTAGAGTTCTCTAGCCTAAAATTCCTTTGGGAAAATGGTGTGAGGTGTATTCCAAAGCCAATCCTAGCTAATAGGAATCATAACACCGTGATTTATGAGTATATTGAAGGCAATAAGATCTCTGCTGATGAAGTCACAGAGAAAGATATTGATTACGCAACCAATTTTCTGATACGACTTGAAAAGCTGAAAGCAAAGAAAGAAAGCAATGATATCCCAGTCGCTTCTGAAGCGTGTTTTTCCTTTCAAGAGGTAATTACTCATATCCAGGTAAGATTAAAAAAACTATTTGATACCTCAAGTAACACTCCTATCTATGAAGAGCTTCACGATTTCTTAGAAAACGAGCTCCTACCCTGCTTTAAGATTGTTATGAGATGGGCAAAAGCAAAGATTATAGAAGCAGGATACCTTCCCTCTTATGTTCTGAGGAGAGATGAGAGAACCCTTAGTCCTTCAGACTTCGGCTTTCACAACGCTCTAAGAAAAAACAATAAGGAAATAATCTTTCTTGATTTTGAATATTTTGGATGGGATGATCCTGCTAAGATGATGGCTGACTTTCTGCTCCATCCTCATCCAGCAATGAACTTGAGTACTGTTTTAAAAAAGAGATTTGTGTCAAATCTTCTCAAACATTTCGTAAACTTTAAAAATCTAGCTAAGAGACTCGAAGCTGTTTACCCATTATTTGGAATTAAGTGGTGCATCATTATACTTAATGAATTTATTCCCGAATATTTACTTAGGAGAAAATTTGCAAGCAAAAACCAGCTTGAAATAAGCAGGCTCCAAGCAGAGCAGTTGGAGAAGGCAAAAAGAATGCTAAAGAGGATTATGAAGGAATACAAGAACTTCCCTTATGCTCCTGGCTCTGCATATTCATAAGAAAAATTAGTGTGAGGTGTACAATATGGGTGAATTGAGAAATTTTATTACTCCTTTACATAGAAGAACTCAGAGGGATTATATCGCTAGAATGACGGATGATAAAGTGCATTGCAGTGAAGTAGCTCGCAAGTACGGGAAGGAATACTGGGATGGTAATAGGCGCTACGGTTATGGTGGTTACAAGTTTATTCCACGGTATTGGAAGCCGGTGGCAGAAGCACTTATCAAAACTTACCACTTAACTAACAACTCTCGTGTCTTAGACGTAGGGTGTGGGAAAGCTTTTTTGCTTTACGAGCTTAAGCAGATACTTCCAGGACTACGAGTGGCAGGCATGGACATTTCAGAGTATGGAATTAATGACTCAAGGCCTGAGATTAAACCTTTCTTAATCAAGCACAGAGCCCAAGACCCTTATCCTTTTAAGGATAAGGAGTTCGACCTTGTAATCTCCATAAATACCCTTCACAACTTATATATTTACGAGTTAAAGAAAGCTCTTGAGGAGATTGAGAGGGTTGGAAAGAAAAAGTATATTGCTGTTGAGAGTTACAGGAATGTGCAGGAGCTTTTTAATCTGCAATGCTGGGCATTGACATGTGAGGCTTTCTTTACACCTAAGGAATGGGTCTGGTTATTCAAGGAGTTTGGGTGTGACTGTGATTATGAATTTATCTACTTTGAATAAGAAATCTTAGGACTTTATTTTAAAATGAATATTAACGTTAAGGCTGAAGAATTAGCAAGAATCGCACAACAAGTAAGATTAGACACTTTTAAATTAGCCATGGAACACAAAGAAAAACATATTGCTCCATCCCTCTCATCAGTAGAGATCCTTGTTGTATTGTATGAAGAAATAATGAAATCGGAAGATAAGTTCATTCTAAGCAAAGGGCACGGTTGTCTCTCCTGGTATGTTGTCCTAAGAAGAAAAGGTTTTAACCCGAAGATAAGAGCCCACCCAGATATAGACCCTAAGAACGGGATTTTTTGCACAACAGGAAGCCTTGGTCACGGCTTACCTATATGTGTTGGTATGGCTTTTGCAAGAAAGTTAAAAAAGCAGAACGGAAGAATTTTTGTTCTAATAGGAGACGGTGAATGTCAAGAAGGCACGACTTGGGAGTCTTTAAATATTGCGAAGAGGTATTGCCTTGATAACCTAACAATAATTGTTGATTATAATAAGCAACAAGCTATTGCAAAGACGTGTGATGTGGTGGGTGAGGATAATTTAAAAGAAAAATTTAAAGCTTTTGGATGCCACACCCTAGAAGTAGATGGCCATAATATAATCCAACTCCTTGAAAGCCTTGATGAGAAGAGGATAATCAAGACAAAGCCAACCACGATAATCGCTCACACCATTAAGGGTAAAGGTATTAGTTTTATGGAAGGTCAACCAGAATGGCATGCTAAGATTCCTAAAACTAATAATTTAATAGAACAAGCCTATAAAGAGCTTAGAGTGTAACAATGAGATATGCATTTGGCAGATGGATTGCTGAAATAGCAGAGAAAGACGACAAAGTAATTGTTATAGTAGCTGATATTGGTCATGGTGTTTTTGACACGTTTAAGGAGAAATTCCCAGAGAGGTTTTTTAACTTTGGAATTTGCGAGCAAAGCATAATCAGTGTGGCTGCAGGTATGGCGCTGGAAGGATTAAAGCCTTATGTTTATACAATAACCCCTTTCTTAATAGAGAGACCTTTTGAGCAGATAAAACTGGATATCGACCAGCAATGTGTTAATGTGAAATTGGTTGGTTACGCGGATTACCCTGATCAGGGACCAACACATGCAGAGCTTGACGGACCAAGGCTTATGGTTCTATTTAAGAATATCAAGTCTTATTTTCCAAAAAATAGTAAGGAGACAAGAGAAGCCTTAGTTGAATCATATAATTCAAGTAGACCTGCTTTTATAAGCTTAAAAAAGGATAAATGGGTA
>JAFDIG010000221.1 GCA_019308145.1 Deltaproteobacteria bacterium
GGTGTTTATGGTGGTTTACATATTTCACCATTTGAAGATTGGGATCCTAAATATGATGACCTTGTAATTGCTTTGAAAAAATGGGGTTTTCAAAAAGTTGGGTGTAACCACTGCACAGGTGTTATTACTGCTAAAAAGTTTATTGAGGCAGGATATCCAGTAGTTCAAGGGACAGCTCGTTTTCGTTCTAAGGATAAAGCATATCTTGGGAATGGAGACGTTATTGAATTTAAAGCTTAATGAAGATGTAGGCAGGTTGGAACGAATTACAAAGTTCCAGCCTGTCTAATAAAAAGGTTAATAATAATTTAGTTTATTGATATTCAATCATTATTAAAAAGAGAATTCCTTTTTGCGCAAGTAATTGTTAAAGGAATAAAATAGAAAGTTTAGAGTAAGGGAATGATTATTAAATAACTTTCCTATATTATTTTTCCCCACTTTTTATAATCCAAGTTGTTTTTTAAATAAATTTTCCTCGAATTAATTTCATTTTTTAAAAAATATAATAATAATGAAACCCCTTTTATTAAATCCTTGATTTTTTTAATAAAAAGTATATAATAAAAAAAATTTAATTACTCTATGCTAAAAAGCAGAGTATAAATTTAGGCTGATTTTATTGGTCTAAGTTAACAATTTTTTATTATTTTTGTTATAATTTTTTAATTATTTTAGAATTGCTTCTATTTTATACAGCTGAAATTCTTATTTTAATTAGTTTACACTTCATTTTTCAGTATTAACTAATTAAAACCTTAAGATAATAAAGATGGCTTTTTTATTAGTTGTAGATAAATTTGGGCAAAATATAGAATTTCCTTTAGATAAGGAAAAGATTCATATAGGAAGAAGTATAGATAATGACCTTGTTTTTCCAGAGGATGTAGTCTCAAGAAAACATGCTCTTGTGAAATCTGAGCAGGATCATTTTATAATTGAAGACCTTAACAGTCATAATGGAGTTTATGTAAATGGCACAAAGATAAAGAAAAAAGTCTTAACTCATAAGGATAAAATCAGAATAGGGGTACACTGGATTACTTTTTTTGATGACTCAATTGAAACTGGAGAAAGTAAAACTATTTTTGTTTCTACAAATGACCATTTAGAAGAAGAAAACTCAAGTATAATCCGTAACGTTGAGGATATCCCATCTCTTTTGCCAGAAGATGCTTTTATAAAAAAAGAGGTTAAGCCAAGTATTGAAGAAAAAGGTTATAAAGATGCTTTACCATCAATTCTACCTCAGGAGTCATATTCTTACGAAGAAAGGGATAAGCTTCTCTTTTTACTTTATGAAATCAGCACCCGTTTAATTGGCATTGAAGATGTAGATGAGATATTTCCTATTATTATGGATCTCATCTTTAAAGTAATTGATGCAGATTTAGGACTTATTATCATGATAGAGCCAGAAAAAAATGATCTGGTAACCAAGGCTTTAAAAACAAAAAAACCAAGAGATAAGGGCAAGAAGATAAAGGTATCTCGCACTATTATAAATAGAATTATACAAGATAAAGTTGCAATACTCTCAAATGAAACCATGAGTGATTCCCGCTTTTCTAAGGGAAAGTCAATATTCCTTGAAAATATTCAATCTACTATTTGTGCTCCTTTATGGAATCATAAGGATGTTATAGGGGTGATACAGCTTATAAGTAATTCTATGAAGAATCAGTTTACATCAAGGCAACTAAATCTCTTAACTATTATTGCTAATCAATTAGCAATTGTAATTGAAAAGGCTCAACTCACAGAAAAAATACGTCAAGAAAAACTTTTAAGAGACAGACTGGAGAGATATCATTCTCCTGATGTTATACAGCTTATAATGCATGGCTCAGAAGAAGCATACCTTGCTCCAAGAGAACAGATAGTTACAATTTTATTTGCTGATATAGTAGGTTTTACGGAAATGTCAGAACGCCTTTCTCCTACACGCATCGGGGAGTTGCTTAATGAATATTTTAGCGTTATGTCTGATATTATTTTTGATAATCACGGGACATTAGATAAATATATTGGTGATGCCATTATGGCAGTTTTTGGCGCTCCTTTCCCTGGTGAAGATGATCCTATAAGAGCTATAAAAGTGGCTTTAAGGATGCAACAAAGACTTAAAGAGATGAATGAAAAAAGGGGAGAGGATGGGTTTGATATGAGAATAGGGATAAATACAGGGAAGGTTGTAGTGGGAAATATTGGTTCAATGAAAAGGATGGAGTATACCGTACTGGGTGATCCAGTAAATATTGCATCACGACTTGAAACTATTGCTAAACCAAATCAGATATTGATTGGTGAGGAAACTTATCGTGCTATAGCAGATTCTGATATCTTTAATATTAAGCCTTTAGGTAAAAGAAAGATAAAAGGAAGACATAAGGAACTTATGGTATATGAAGTATTAAGTATTAGGTGAAAAGAAACATCATTTTAGTTAGTCCAGTTTTCACATATATGTTAATATTAAACAGTAAGTTTTTTATATTATTGAGGTATGGTGTATTAATAAGTTTTCTATAAATAACTTCTAACTCTTGATTTTTTTATCTTTTTTTATAAACAACCTTCTATACCTATTATGAGAATAAAATATAAATTTCCAACATAATCTTTTTCTTGACAAAAGAGTAAATTTCCTTATACTTAAACATTTTATAAAGAGGTATTGAAAATAAAAGTTAAAAACTTTTTTATGCTATTTACTGCTTGTAATCGATAAAATAAATTTCTATTAAAAATAGAAGTTTTAATTTTATAAAGTATTTAAAAGTATAAAGAATTTTTTATTATTATTTTCTTTTTTATGTTTTTTTAAGGGTTTTGCTATCCTAAATCTTTTTAAGTTAAACAATAAAAAATAAGCTAAATTAAATAAGGTTAACTATGGATAAAGAGTTCAATGAGCTTTTTAAATTAAGAATCGATAAAATCAAACTTGAAGGTAACAAACTGCATGTAAAAAGGGACTCAAAGGAGTTTGTACAAGCTCTTATACAAAGAGGAGAAATTGAAAGTTCCTTGTCTGGCAATGTTGAAGTTTCACTTGCTATATATAAGTCTACTGATGTTATAGTAGCTAAGGGTAATTTAAAAGCTTGCATTGTACTTACATGTAGCCGTTGTTTAAATAAATTTAAAAAACCAGTGGATATTCCTTTAAAAATAACACTTTTGAAAAAGCAAGATTTCCCCGAGGATTTAGAACTTACATCTGAAGATTTGGAAACAGGGGTATATGAAGGTGAGGAAGTTAATTTTATGGATTTGATTTTAGATCACTTAATTCTTGCTATTCCTTATGCTCCCCTCTGTAAACCAGATTGTAAAGGACTTTGTCCTGTGTGTGGTGCAGACCTTAATAATGAACCATGTTCCTGTAATACTGCATGGATTGATCCTCGTTTTGCTATTTTAAAAGAATTAAAAGAAAAAATTGTTAAGAAAGGATAAGTTATGGCTGTTCCAAAAAGAAAAAAATCAAAGTCAAGAAGAGATAAGCGAAGGACTCATAAAAAGCTTTCTGCCCCTGCTCTTGTCCCTTGCCCTCAGTGTAATGAGCTTAAACCTCCTCATAGGGCATGTTTCTATTGCGGCACTTATAAAGGGGAGGAAGTAATAAAGATAAAAGAGGAATAGAGGAATAGATGTACATTGCTGTTGATGCTATGGGTGGAGATTTTGGCCCAAAGGTAAATGTTGAAGGTGCGGTAATGGCTGCAAAAGAGGCTAATATAAGTATAATTCTTGTTGGAATTAAAAGCCAAATTGAAGCCCACCTTAACAGACTAAAAGCAAAGGATCTGCCCATAACCATTCATCATGCATCACAAGTTATTGAGATGGATGATCACCCTGTAACAGCAATGAGAAAGAAAAAAGATTCATCAATACATATAGGATTAGAATTGGTTAAAAATGGTGAAGCTGATGGAATGATTAGTGCTGGTAATTCAGGTGCTATTCTTGCATTATCTATGCTTATTTTAAAAAAACTTAAAGGAGTTGAAAGACCTGCTATTGCAACAGCTCATCCTCATGCTAAAGGTGGAAGTTCCCTGTTATTAGATGCTGGTGGTAATGTTGACTGCAAACCATACCACCTTTTCCAATTTGCTATTATGGGTGATATATTTTGTAGAGAGATTATGGGGATTCAAAACCCAAAAATAGGACTTC
>JAFDIG010000222.1 GCA_019308145.1 Deltaproteobacteria bacterium
GTCGCAATTGTAATACCAGCTGATGGACCATCCTTTGGTATTGCACCAGCTGGCACATGAACATGAATATCATACTTTTTAAAGAAATCTTTATCAATACCAAGTTTTTCAGCATTAGCCCGAACATAACTCAATGCTGCCCCTGCAGATTCCTGCATTACTTGTCCAAGATGGCCAGTTAGGGTAAAGCCCTTTTCTCCTGGCATCTTAGATGCTTCTATAAAAAGGATATCTCCACCTGCCTCTGTCCAGGCAAGACCTGTAACAACTCCTGGCCTTGAAGTCCTCATGGCAACCTCTGGAAAAACCTTTTGAGGTCCTAAGAATTTCTTTAAATTCCTTTTTGTGATAATTACTTTTCCCTTTCCTGTTTCTATCTTCTGTTTTGCTACCTTTCTACATATTTTTGCTAACTCTCTTTCTAAATTCCTAACTCCTGCTTCCTTTGTGTATTCTGAAATAATCTGAAGTAATACTTTTCTATTAATTATTACATCATCTTCCTCAAGTCCATTCTCCTTTATCTGGCGAGGTAAAAGATATTTTTTTGCTATCCAAACCTTTTCTTCATCTGTATATCCTGAGATATGGATAATCTCCATCCTGTCTCTTAAGGCGGGTTGGATAGTTTCCATTATATTTGCTGTTGTTATAAACATTACTTTAGAGAGATCAAAGGGAACATTCAAGTAGTGATCTGTAAAGGTGCTATTTTGTTCTGGATCAAGAACCTCAAGAAGCGCAGAAGATGGATCGCCTCTATAGTCTGCCCCTACCTTATCTATTTCATCTAACATAAAGACAGGGTTTGATGATTCAGCTCTTCTTATATATTGAATAATTCTTCCTGGCATTGCACCGATATACGTTCTTCTATGTCCTCTTATTTCTGCTTCATCATGCATTCCTCCGAGGGACATACGGATAAATTTTCTTCCCAAAGCACGAGCAATTGACTGACCTAAAGATGTTTTTCCTACCCCTGGGGGACCAACAAAGCATAATATAGGCCCTTTCATATCTTCTTTTAACTTTCTTATTGCAAGATATTCAATGATTCTATCCTTTACCTCATCAAGATCGTAATGGTCTTCATCTAAGATCCTTCTTGCATTTTTAAGATCAAGGTTATCTTTGGTGCTTTTATTCCAAGGGAGCTCGATAATCCATTCAAGGTATGTTCTAATCACTCCATATTCTGCTGATGCTGGCTGAAGTTTCTCTAATCTTGATAATTCCCTGAAAGCTTCCTTTGCGACTACCTCAGGGAGATTACTATTCTCTAACTTTTCTCTAAACTCCTTTATTTCTGCCTGAACCTCATCAAGTTCTCCTAACTCTTCCTGAATTGCTTTTAGCTGTTGTCTTAAGAAAAATTCACGTTGGCTTTTATCAAGCTTACTTTGTATTTCTGATTGGATCTTTCCACCTAACTCAAGGAGTTCTAATTCCCTTTCTAATATTATCAATAGTTTCTTTAATTTTTCCTCTGGATCATCAATTTCCAAGATCTCTTGACGATCTTTTATATTCATCTTTATCATAGATGCAATGAAGTAAACCAATTTTATTGGTTCTTCAATATTCATTGCTGTTGCTTCTAACTCTTCAGGCATATATGGAACCTGTTTAACCATTTTATGGTAAAGTCCTAATATATTCCTTTTTAAAGCCTCAATCTTTTCTGTCCTTATATCAGGCTCCTGAATCACTTCCACCTCTGCTTTTAAAAAAGGCTCTTTTTGGAAGATATTTTTTATCCTAACCTTAGAAAGACCTTGCACAATAAGTCTCATAGAACCATCAGGCATCTTTAACATTTTGTGTATTACAGCAGCAGTACCAATATCAAATATCTCAGGAGGTTCTTCTTTTTTTTCAAGTTTCTCTTCTTTATTATCTTTTGGTTTAATAGCAAAAGCCCCTATGATTCTTTCTTTTGACATAGCATAATCTACAGCATTGATTAGGGCTTCATTCAATAATACCATTGGGACAACAGTATAAGGATATACTACTGTTTCTCCTGTTGGTAGTAATGCCATCTCTTTTGGTATTTCATGAGATACTAATTTACTTTCTTTTTGATCTTCCATTTTTTCCCTCATTTAAAACTTGTGATATTTTAAAATTGGTATTAGAGTATCTATTCTATTTCAATTTTAACCTTTCCTTTTGGTTTAACTTTTTTAGAGATAGTAATGGTAAGAAATCCATCTTCATATTCTGCTTTTACAGATTCAGCAGAGATATTTGAAGGCAGAAGTATGATTCTTTCAAAAGGATCAAAACTGATCTCCATTTGATGATATTTTCTTGGTTCATTTAAAGGGGGTTCCATTCTAACTCCTTTTACTATTAGTTCGTTTTTCTCAATAGTAACGGTAAAATCACCTTTTTTCATGCCAGCTAATTCCATTCTTATCACGTAAGCGCTTTCTGTTTCAAAGAGATCAGTAAAAGGCTGCCATACTTTTGTAGGTGAGAGTCTTAGCGAGCTCACCCTTGCACACATATCAAGAAAATCTTGTTCCATCTTAAGATGGAATTTTTTTATTCTATCAAAAAAGTCGTCTGATTGATTTGCCATTTTTTATACCCCCAACTAATTATACAATTAAGATATTATAAAAATTAAAAAAAAACAAGGAAGAATTAAAAAAGAAACCCCTCTTTTATTATTAAAACAAAAAAATTTGAAATAATGAGAGATTTTGAATTTTGTTTATAATTATGTTCAAAAGTTCTATTTTTTTAGCAAAATGAATAAAAACCTAATCTAATTTTTGAATTCATGTAATCTATCCGAGCAATAATTAAAAAACAAAAAATTCATATATGTCACTCAATCTTTTAAGATTAAAAAATTAATAAAAATTTTGCTTTTTAATTTTTACTTCTATCTAATCTTTTAAGATTGTTATAAATAGGGAGGGAGATGAAAAAATCATTACATATTATTGTTTTTATTCTTTTTTTAATTGATGTTAAATCTAATCAAATCTATAGAATAACAACAAGCAGACCTTATAATCCTTCAACTTCAAGTAGTACTTCTTCTATAATAACTACTTCATCAAGCAATTCTACCACAACATCAATTATTTTCTCCGTTATTTTTTTGTTTTATAATGAGAGCAAAACTTGTACTATTAAAAATAATATCAAATATCATTATATTTTTTTATTTGGTAGTTGATTATTCTTGCTTTTTAACCTCCCCTCTTGCAAGAGAGATAAATATATCAACAAGGCAGAGAAAGGTAAAAATAATAAAGGCGATTTTCATACTTTTTAAGAAATTTGGAAATTGATCAGGTGTAATTCGAGCCTTTCCCATGTAGATAGTAAATAGAAACATTGCAATACCCATGCTTAGCATCTGGCCGATCATCCGCATTATCGCAACTGTTGCTGATGCAATGCCATAGAATCTTTTCTCAACAGAGCTCATAATTGCATTTGTATTTGGTGAGGCAAATAATGAGAATCCTATACCAAAAAAGATAAAATCAAATATTATTAAGCTTAATCTTGTACCTTTGCTTAGGAAAGTAAAAAAGAAAAGAGATAAAGTTATGATTATCATTCCTATTGTAACTACTATTTTTGGTTCAACCTTATCTGAAATTCTACCAGTAAATGGTGAGGAAATTGACATGATTATTGGTTGAGATGCGATAATCAATCCTGCACTTTGGGGAGTAAGTCCTTTTATATATTGTAGATAAAGGCTTAAAAGAAAGGCCACTGCGAATGTTGCACTATAATTAATCAATGATACCACACTTGAAAGTGTAAACATTCTGTTGTTTTTAAATATTTTTATATTAAAAACAGGATTTTTAACTTTTGATTCAATACCTACAAACAGAAAGATTCCAATAATACCAACAATGATCAAATAAACACCATTTAAAGAAGGTAATGTAGAGAACCCATACATCATAGCAATAAGAGCGACACTTAGGACTATGGAGCCAATAAGATCAAATTTTTCTCCTTTAGCACCTACCCATTCTCCTTTTAATCCAAGTCCAAGAACGATTACAATCAAACCGAGAGGAACATTTATTAAAAATATGCTTCTCCATCCAAAATGATGTGTTAAAATTCCACCTAAAAACGGCCCAAGAGATAGCCCCAAATAAACTGAGGAGAGGTATATTCCTAAT
>JAFDIG010000223.1 GCA_019308145.1 Deltaproteobacteria bacterium
TGGTATCTTTTTGAACTCCTGTATCATTTCACCCATTATCTTTTCCATTTTTGCTTCACTTTTAATCTCAATATTCCAACCAGTTAAAAGAGAAGCTAATCTGACATTTTGTCCTCTTTTTCCTATAGCAAGGGGCAACTGATCATTAGCGACAATAATTTCAAACTCCTTTTTCTGCTCATCCTTGTAAACACGCGATATCTTTGCAGGAGAAATTGCATTACAGATAAACTTTGTCGTATCAGTACTCCATGGAACAATATCTATTCGCTCTCCTTGTAGTTCCTGGACAATTGCCTGAACCCTTGAGCCTTTCATTCCTACACATGCCCCTACAGGATCGACATCAGGATCTTCGCTGTAGACAGCAATTTTTGCTCTTTCACCTGGATCTCTAACTGCAGAAACAACTTTTATAATTCCTTCCGCAATTTCTGGAACTTCTTGTTCAAAAAGTTTGACTAAAAAATCAGGATGGCTTCTACTCAAGATAATTTTAGTTCCTCTTGAACTACGTTCTACATCAAGAATTAACGCCCTTAATCTATCACCTCTTTTATACTTTTCTTTTGGAATCTGTTCTCGTTTTGGAAGTATTGCCTCAGCCCGCCCAAGATTAAGCAAAATAGTACCTTTTTCTATTCGCTGAACAATACCATGAATGATTTCACCTTTTCTATGTTTAAATTCCTCATAAATAATATCATTTTCTGCTTCTCTAACCTTTTGTAAAATTACTTGTTTTGCCATCTGAACTGGAATACGCCCAAACTCTGATATATCTAATTTAAATCCTAAACTATCTCCTACCTCAATATTCTCATCAATTTTTCTTGCTTCCTCAATAGAAACTTCCAAATTTGGATCCTTTACCTCCTCAACAACCTCTTTGAATTCAAATAATTCGATCTCACCTATCTCTTCATTATATCTTGCTTCTATATCTCTGTTTGGTCCAAACTTCTTCTTAGATGCGCTGAGCATAGCACTCTCAAGGGCACTTATAATGACTTTTCGATCAATACCTTTGTCCTTACCAATTTGGTCAATAATAAAGTTGAGGTCCTGCATTATTAACTCCTTTTTACTATTTATCTTCAAATTGATTGAATCAACTTAAAGATAATAAAAGGCAACTAAATATCATTATTTTATAATTTTATATTGTAATTTTTGGTTATTTTAAGAAATTTTTTTATCTTTGATAACCAAATATTTTGACAATTTCTTATTTCCTTTAAACTAAATTTTAATGTAAAAACTAATTTTAAATAGAAATAAAAATGATAATTAAAATCATAAAAAAATAATGAATATTCCTTTTATTTTTAAGCTGATAAAGTCAGTCTAAACTTAATTAGTCTATTCTTCTTTTATAGACTAATTAAAATTCATAAAGCAGATTTGCTTTTGTCACGCTTGAAAAAGGGATTGTGAATATTTCATTATCTATTTCTATAAATAAGGACTTATCATTAAAGTCTTTAAGGATACCTTTAAAATTTCGTCTTCCCTTTATTGGAGAAATGGTTTTTACCTTTATCTTTTTACCTAAGGCAGATAAAAAATCCTTTTCCTTTTTTAAAGGTCTATTAAGCCCAGGAGATGATACCTCTAAAGTATAAGGGAGAGGAATAAAATCCTCAATATCTAAAAGATGGCTAACTTCATGGCTGAAATTAACACAGTCATCAATATTGACCCCGCCTTCTTTATCTATAAAAAAACGAAGAACCCATCCCTTTTTCTCTCTTTTAAATTCAATGTCTACTAATTCAACTCTCTCTTGGATAAGTATAGGATCTACTATCTTTTTTACCTCTTCTAAGATTTTATTAACTAAATTCATCTTGAATTATAATTTTAGCATAGAAAATAATAGAAATACTATAGAATAGTAAGGAAAGATACCTACTTTTTATGTTTTCATTTTATTTTATTATAAAAAAAGCGGGCAAACTATAAAGCCCGCTTTCTGCAGACCATCTTTATAATAAATATAGTCCTATTTTTTTGAAATTTCAAGGAAAAAATTACTATATTTCCCTTAAGTTTCCTTAAAACAAAATTAATTTATCATTTTTATTAATAAAAAGATTCTTTAGTTAAATTAATTTTTTATTAAAAATAGCTTGCTTTTTTAAAAAAGTTATATTAAATATATAAGTAGTTATCTTCAATGTTTTGTCAAAAATTAGAAAGGAGGGTATTTTTATGAGGGTAAAGGTTTTAGCAGGTTTACTAATCTTACTTTTTCTGGTTGTTGGATGTGGAAAAAGCTCATATTTCGGGGTTAAAAATAAGGCTATAGGTGTGCCCCCTGATTTTGAGCAAACCGAAGCAGCAATCAAAAAGGCAGAAGCATCTGGTGGGGCACAATATTGTCCAGAAAAAATTGCAAGGGCTAAGGTATTAGCAAGAAGAGGAGTTGAAGAATATTGGAAGTGCCATACTGAAAAAGGCTTGGCACTATTAGCTGAGGCTCGCAAATTAGCAAAAGAGGCAGAACTTTGTAAAGCACCACCTCCACCACCACCTAAACCAAAGAAGATGGTACCGCCTCCACCACCTAAAAAGATGATTATCTTAAACAATGTTCTTTTTGACTTTGATAAATATAATATCAGACCTGATGCAAAGGCTGTTTTAGATGAGGTGGTAAAAGAACTTAAGAAGTATCCAGAGGTAGTAGTTGAGGTCGCTGGCCATACTGATAGCACTGGGCCAGCAGCATATAACCAGAAACTTTCAGAAAGAAGGGCAAATTCAGTCAAAAAATACCTTGTTGCTCATGGTATTGCACCAAGCAGACTTATCACAAAAGGCTATGGTGAAACAAGACCAGTTGCTACCAATAAAACAAGAGAGGGTAGACAACTCAATCGTAGGGTTGAATTTACTATTCTCAAAAGGTAAAAAAAGGGGGAGTTAATCCCCCTTTTTTTATTCAAATAAAGATGTGATGATTTTCCTAAATAGATCTCCCCAAAATAGGTGCAGGTTTTATATTAATTCCTTTAAAAGTCTTTCTATTCTTTCCACTCCCTCTTTATTAGGTTTTAAAAGAGGTAAACGAGGTTCTCCACCAAAATATTCTCTCATATCCATTGCTTTTTTCAATCCACCTATCCCATAGATTGTAGTTACTGCCTTGGAAAAAGGTATAAGCTTTTGTTGTAACTTTTTTGCCTCTTCCCATTCTCCTTTATTAAAATGTTCATAAAGTTTTGTGCATAACTCAGGGATAACATTTGCGATAGCTAAAATAGCTCCGTCTGCGCCAACAGATAAAGCAGGAAAAAAGACTGTAGCATTTCCAACAAAAACCTTAAAATCATCACTTGTTAAGGCAACAGTCTCAGAAAGCTGTCAGAAAGCTGTGCAATATTCCCTGAACTATCCTTTAAACCTTTTATATTAGCATGCTCAGAGAGAGCTGCTATAAGCTCTGCATCCATATTTATTCCTGTAAATTGTGGTACATTGTAGACAAGAATAGGTATCTTTGATTCCTCTGCTATCTTAAAAAAATGGGCTTTTAGATTCTCTTTTTTCATCTGTCCTTTAAAATATGAAGGATTCATTACAAGAGCATAATCTGCACCTATTTCTGCAACCTTATTTGTAAATTTTATAGTCTCAATTGTTGATTCATGACCTGTTCCTACCATAAAAATCTTTTCTTTTGGTATCATCTCCCTTGCTGTTTCAACAATTCTTAACTTTTCCTCTCTATCAAGATAGACTGTTTCCCCATTGCTTCCAAGCACAAGATAGCCAGAAAGATCTGTTTTGTTCCATAAAGAAAAATTCTCTTTTAGTTTATCTATAGCGATCTCTCCATCTTGAAAGGGGGTAGTTATTGGTGGTAAAACACCTTTCAGCTCCATAGTAAATCTCCTCTCTTAAATACTTTTGAAAATGGTTAAAGAGCTATAAGAATTAACAAAATTAATTTTGATTTATAGATTTATACAAGATCGGCTAATTCTCACCTTATTTTTCTTTTCCAAAAAAGTCAATAAAAATTAGAAAGGTGATTACTCTGATTTTTTTATTAGATCCATAAGTTCCATTGCATTTTTAACTGCATATCCATTAAAATCATTATTAAAATATGCTAAAATAATGCGTTTTTCGTTTCTCCAAGCTTTTATTTTTGTTGCCCATATCTTTAATTGTTCTGTATTATAGCTGGAAGAGTAAAGGCTTCCAGGACCATGAAATCTAATATATACTAAATCTGAAGTAACTATAACATCTGAATAATAACGAGCTGAATCAGCTATACAAAAAGGTTGGTTATATGCCTTAAGCAGATCAACAACTTCTTGATCTATCCAGCTTTTATTTCTAAACTCAAAAGCGCACTTCATATCTTTAGGCAAAAGTTTTATAAAATTCTCAAGTAAAGTTAAATCCTTTTTCATTGATGGTGGAAATTGAGCAAGCAAAACCCCAAGTGAATTACCTAATAAAGAGATACGGTCAATAAATATCTTTAAAGGTTCTTTTATATCAACAAGTTTTTGATAATGGGTAATCCTTCTCCATATCTTGACAGCATATAAAAAATTATCTCCTACCTTTTTATGCCATCTTTTAATCGTTGATTCTTTTGGAAGATGATAAAAGGAAGAATTGTTCTCAACGGTATTAAAGAATTTAGAATAATAGGTGAGCCATTTATCAGGCTTCATATCATCAGGATAAAAGATTCCTCTCCAATGTTGATAAAACCAACCTGATGTGCCAATAAAAACCGAGGATTCCATTTAAAAAAGCTTATTGAATTATCAATAATTTGAGCTTTAAAAAGCCTATTTTATATTACAACCTTATTGAAACAAAAATATTTAAATATAGAAAAGGGGATCACTTTCTCCCCCTTTTGACATCATATATCTCTCTCAAGATAAACCCTGTTTCCTTGGATAAAATCCATTTTTTGGAAAAAAGGAAGCAGATCAGGATCAGAAAGATCAACAATTGTATATATTTTTTTCACGCCTGCTTCTTTAAACCTTTTTATATATTCATTCAATAATGCCCTTGCAATACCTCTTTGCTGATAATCTGGATGAACCCCAATTGTATGTATCCATCCAGTATTTTCAGGCATTCCAAACTCTCTTGCACCTATATCACCCATTATAAAGCCTAAAACATCACCATCTACCTCAGCTACTAATGATGCTAAATGATGTCTATCCTTTTTTGCTCTATAAACCTCTTCTTTCCAATAATCAGGTCTCCTTACCCCTAAATTTTTCTCTTCAATCTCCACAATAGCATCTACATCGGCTTCTTGCATATCTCTTATGGTTATCATATCAAATCTCATTATATAACCTCCTTTCTAAATATTAGATTTACAACTAATTTACTTCTTTTATTAAAATTATATCAAAGAAAATTTGGTATGCAATAAGAAAAATTTGTGAAAATTTTATTATTTAAATAAGATAATTATTTTCCAACTTTAATTATTTGACAAGCTATAAATAATAAGATAAAAAAAAAGAAAAAAAATTGGAGAAATATAATATGCAAAAAAAATTGATCTTTTTTTTAATATATTTTTTCTTTTTTTTATCTTTTACCCATCTTTTTGCCTTTCAAACCAGCTATGATGGAATCTATAAAGATATAGGCTCTTCTAATCTAAATATATATGTTCAAAGCTATATCACTGGTGATACACTTCTGATATATACATTTGATACAGATGAAATGGTCGTAGTCTGGGACAATAAGGTAGAAAACGATCTTTTTGAAGGAAACCCAGTTGATCCTTCTGTAACAGAGAGTGCTAATTTTAACTTTGCTAATGGCATATTTACTATATTTTATCGTGATTTCCATACCTTTACTCAATATAATGTAGATAAATTTGCAGAATTTGAAACGCCTTTACAAATAGATGGGATATATAAATCTGTAGATGAATCTATTGGTCTAAATATTTATGTTCAATCCTATAATAATGGTGGTACATTACTTCTTTTTACCTTTGATACACACAAAATGAAAGCTTTTTGGGATGAAAAAGTAGAGGATAACATATTTTCGTCAGATGTTCCGATAAATCCAGCTCATCAACTAAATGTGGAATATAATTTTAATGATAATGTTTTAACTATTACTGATTTAAGTGGTACAACAACTTATCAATGCTATAAATTTGCAGAAACTGTTCTTTTGCCACCACCTCCTCCTTAATGAATTTCTTTTGGTATGAGAAAAAAAGATAAAATTGAATTAAAAAAACTTTTAAACCATATTGATGGTCGTGGGTATAAAGCATACAAAGATATTAAAGGAATATATGATTTTGGTTCTTTTATTTTGATTATAGACCATGTTCAATCAGATCCCTTTGCACCTCCATCTCTCATTCAAGTAAGAGTAAACCAAAAGGATGCATCCTTTCCTAAAGATTTAATAAGCAATAAATCAAGGAAAGTTGCTTTCTCAGATTTTCTTGTTAGAGAAATCTATAAAAAAATATCTTTATTCAGCAAAGGAAGACGTGGTACAGGGAAAAGCGGGCTTATAACCATAGATAAAGGTGGCCAAGAAATTATAGAACGAACAGCAGTGATTATAGAAGAAGATTTTATTGAAGCTCGGCTTGGAATCGGTCTTCCTGCTTTTGGTAGAAAAATATCAGCAAAAGATGCATATGCAATATTTTTTGAAGAACTTCCAAAAATAATAAAAAACTCCCTTTTTTCAAATATGATTGATTTAAAGAGGCTCTCAGACCATGTTAATATTTCAGAAGATCAAGATTTTTTAAGGAATAAATTATCTAACCTAAACCTTGTTGCTTTTATAGGAGAAAACTCTATCCTTCCAAGGAGAAGTGGTATTGATGATAGGCCTATGGAGAAAAATGTTATCCCCTTTTTACCACCATTAGAGCTTATGGTAGAAGTTGTGCTTCCTCATCAAGGCAAAATTAGAGGAATGGGTATCCCAAAAGGAGTAACATTGATAGTAGGTGGTGGATTTCACGGGAAATCAACCTTGCTTAATGCTATCCAAAAAGGAATTTACAATCATATCCCTAATGATGGCAGAGAATTTGTTGTAACTGATAAAAATGCTGTTAAAATTAGAGCTGAGGATGGAAGATATATTGAAAAAGTTAATATCTCTCCTTTTATTTCAAATTTACCTTTTAATAAGCCTACAAATAGATTTTCTACTCAAAATGCAAGCGGTTCTACATCACAAGCAGCAAATATCATAGAAGCTATAGAAATGGGGACAAGCCTACTATTAATAGATGAAGATAGCTCTGCAACAAATTTTATGGTCAGGGATAAAAGGATGCAAGAACTTGTAAAAAAGGAAAAAGAGCCTATAACACCATTTATAGACAAGGTAAAAACTCTATATAAAGACTATGGTGTATCAACTATTTT
>JAFDIG010000224.1 GCA_019308145.1 Deltaproteobacteria bacterium
AAGAAAAGAGGAGATGTAAGCATTATCCACAACGAACTTTTTGCAATGCAACTTTCCCTTCCAGAAGACAAAGAGATTAAAAAAATCATTAAAAGATTAAATCCAAAGATTGAAGCTCTTTTACCACCTAAAGAAAAAAAGGGGAAAGAAAGGAGGAGGTAAAAAGGGATTATCCACCGGCTACCGGAGGGAAAATAGCAACAAGGTCGCCATTTTTTAGTTTTTGATCAATTTTAGCATGTATACCATTAATTAAAATAATTTTAGGCATATCTTCTGGTATGCCTAACTTTTTTATAACATCTAAAACCTTTACATCGGAGTCTAATTGCAAATGGCAAGAAAATCTATCAGAACCTTCTGGCAAATATTTTCTTAATGTAGCAAAAAGTTTTACTGTGATTTCCATAACTTTTTAATACCATATAAACAGGAGTAGATCAACGAGATTATTTTTGAAATTTTTTTAGCTCTTTATATATTATATTCAATCAGCGATCAGCTATATTTTATTAGAAATTCTTTTATGGAGAAAAGAGATGCATATTCAGTTTATTGAAGCAAGAGATTTGCCTGATGCATGGTTTCAATCCATTTATAATATCTTTGAGCATGGTTATACCTATACAATAGATAGAGGGAGTTTCAAAGGGAATAAAAGACTTGAATATGATTTTTTTGTGGTGAGAATCAAACATCCGGGCACCCGTCCTTTAGTTCCTGATATTCCGCCAGGTTTAGGCATACCCCCTCCAACTGATATGGATTATGTAGAAAGATACTTAGAAAAATTGATCACCTCTTATAAAGCAGACAATGAAGAATATACATATGGAGAGGATTTAGAAAAACAGATAGAAATGATTATTGATATGTATAAAAAGGATGGCTTTAATACAAATCAAGCCTATATGGCTGTCGGGAATGCAAGCTCTCTTTTATTGAAGGACCCTCAATGTCTTCGTGGTATAGATACCAGGATAAGGTATGGAAAACTACATTTCTTCCCCTATTTCAGATCTTGGGATTTGTGGGCTGGTTTCCCATCAAACCTTGCTGCCATACAAATGTTAAAGGAATATATGGCTAAAGAGATAGGTGTAGAGGATGGCGAGATCATTGCAATGAGCAAAGGTCTGCATCTTTATGATTATGTATGGGATTTAGCTCGCCAACGGCTAAGAAAATAAATAAGATGATAAAAGTTGTTGTTTTTGATTGTGATGGGGTTTTATTTAATACTATAGAAGCAAATAGGCAATTCTACAACCAGATATTGAAACATTTTAAAAAACCTCTTCTTAAGGAAAAAGATATGGAAATGGTTACCATGATGACTGTTGATGAATCCCTTAATTATCTATTTAGAGATGATCCGAGGATTGAAGAAGCTAAAATTTTTAGAAAAGAGATCGACTATCGTCCTTTTTTCAAGTATATATTTCCTGAACCTAATCTTTTAAATTTACTTGATAAATTAAAGGGAAAAGTTTATTTAGCTGTTTGCACAAATAGAAGTAATACCATCATTCCTTTGTTAAAATCAAAAGATATTTATAATTATTTTGATATGGTTGTTTCATCTTTAGATGTTAAAAACCCGAAACCTGACTCAGAACCTATTCAGCTAATCATGAGCCACTTTTCTATTCAGCCTAATGAACTTTTATTTATAGGTGATTCTACAATTGATGAAAAAACGGCAAAAAATAGTGGGGTTGTTTTTGTTGCTTATAAAAACAAAAGCTTAACTGCTTCTTATCATATAGATGACCTTTTAAAGGTTATTGATATTCTGCAAAAAGAAGAAATGAAATAGCTAAAAATGATAAGCCAAAAATTTTTAAGTTCTTTCTGTTTATAAAAAGCATAAAAGAAATTTCATCTTTTTCTAATAAATAAGATACAATTTAATATATAAGTTTTATTGCCATTATCAAAACAGTTAGAAAAAACAATCTTTTTAACCAAAGGTTTCCAATTTTATCTGAATAGTGAGCTCCAATATAGGAACCTATAAACCTTCCAGTGAACAATACAATAGCTACATAATAAAGAATAACCCCATGAAAAGCAAAGATCAGGGTAGCCACTATTGATAAAAGCAGGGTTGCTATCTTACGTGTCCCAGCACTCTTTAAGAATGTCTCTCCAAAAAGTAAGATTAAAAGATAAGAGAAAAAAGTTCCTGTTCCAGCACCATAAAAACCACCATAAATACCGAGAAAAAAACTAAGAGATATTCCAATAATATATTCATATCTTTTATATATACGTTTTCTTTCTTCTAAGCCCATCTTGGGCTTAAAGGTTATTATGAGCAATATTATAAATGTTACAACACCGATTACTTTTTTTAAAATTTCTTCATTAATTTCTAACACAAGATTAGCGCCTAAAATTGAACCAAATAAAACCGGAACTCCCATCATTAAACCTATCTTATAATCAATCAATCTTTTCTTATGAAACTTATACAAACCAGAAATGTTTGCACCTATTGCTCCTAACCTATTAGTACCTATAGCAATATGCAATGGTAACCCGACAAAAATTAATGTTGGAATTGTAATTAAACTACCACCTCCAACTAATGTCCCGTATATGCTACTAATCAAGCCAATAAAAAAAATGATTATCAGATTAAGCGTATCCATATTTTAATTAATCCATCCTAAAAAATGATTTATCCTTTCAGAGTGATAAACTCTGCCTGAAAACAAAAAGTTTTATCAGTAAGGTATAAAACCTGACCTTATGGGCTACTTATAATTCAGAATTATTTATTTATCTGTTATTAAAAAATATCATCCTTTACATATACATAATAAAATGTAAAAGATTTGTTAAAATCTAATATGTGAATGAAAGAAAAAAGGCATCACATTTATGAAAAAATGGATGCCTTAAAAAAACTTTTTTTAGTAAACAAGATTAAAATTTTTTGACATTCTTAGCAACAGGTCCCCTGTCGCTTTCTTCTTCGTCAAAAATTACATGTTCTCCTTCAGAAAGGGTTTTAAATCCTGGCATACTGATGGATGAGTAGTGAACAAAAATTTCACCACCATCTTCCTTCTCAATAAAACCATATCCCTTCTTGTCACTAAACCATTTTACAGTTCCTTTTGCCAAAGCGATAACCTCCTTTTAAAAATTTCTTTTTTTGTGCTTTAGTTCCTCGCCCTGGCAAAGGAGAAATTCCTTAAGAGCGAAAAAACCTTTACACTTACTTTTTTACTATACCACAAAAAAATATTTTTGATAAGAAAAAATTAAGATCTTAAAAAATAAGGATTTTTCCTTTTTAATTTAAGCTACTATATAATTACAGTCATGGATGCCTGTGCTACCATTTATGGATCATATCTCTCCACCCTTGGTAGATATGGCATCTTGCCTGTTTCTGTTTTATTTTCAAACCGACTTCATCGGTCTGAACGTAATTAGTTCATTGCTCAGCATGAACTAATTAAGAATGTTCTATTTCAGATAAAAATCTTTTCACTTTTGCCTTTTTTTTCAATTCTTCAACATAGTCAGTCACTTCTTTTTGAACTTTTCTCTGTTTTAGAAATTCTGATAGTTTCTCTTTGATCTTATTATAAGCGATTATAGTTTCAGGTTTCTTATCAATCACTTTGATCAGGTGATATCCAAACCTTGTCTTAACAATATCACTTACTTCACCTGGTTTTAAGGAAAAAGCAACATCCTCAAAAGGTTTTACCATTTGTCCACGTTTAAAATAACCTAAATCACCACCTTTTGTACTGCTTGGTCCTTGAGAATATTCTTTAGCAAGGGTTGCAAAATCTTCACCTTTTTTAACCTTTTTCTGAACCTCTTCGATCTTTTTCAATGCTAATGCCTTTTCTTCTGCATTTGCTTGAGGGGAAACCTTTATCAAAATATGTCTTGCTCTTACTTGTTCAGGTTGTTTGAACAATTCCTTATGGCTATCATAGTAGGCTTTTAGATCTTTATCTAAGATGGTAATTTTTTTAACAAATTTCTCTTCAATAAACTGATGAATTGCTATCTCCCGTTTGATTTGCTTCTTTAAAGATATTTCAGTATAGCCCAATCTACTCAATATATTCTTAAAATCAGCTTCATTTTTAAATCGTTTTTTAATTTTATCAAACTCTTCGCTA
>JAFDIG010000009.1 GCA_019308145.1 Deltaproteobacteria bacterium
TCAGTATGATAAATGGTTAAAGTATTTGTATTGAAATCAAAATTAGCTACCTCTAATATTGCTGGATTTACAATTGTGCCTTCAAATTGATTATTTTCTACCTTATTATCCCATGAAGCAACCATTGTTTCAGTATCAAATGTATATATCAAAAGGGTTCCACCATTTTTGTATCTCTGGATATATATATTTAGATCAATAGAAGAGTTAGCTCCTTTATATATGCCATCTTTATAAGATGGACTTGCATCCTCAATTTTTGTTAAATTATATATATGAGCCTTGGCAGTCCCTGGCTTTAAAATAGTTAAGGTGTTATTTATAAAATCCATCTCTACTTCTTCATTTAAATTAGGATTTACTGGTTTGCCGTAGAATATTGTTCCAAAAAAATTGCTTTGAGAAAATACAGCCATATTCCTTGTATCAAAGGTATATAAGAGAAGCATACTACCATTGGTGTATCTCTGGACATATACATGTAAGTCCCCACCATAATCAATATATAAGCCACTTGTATCAGGAGGGGTAAATAAAGACTCTGGATATTCATATGCACCCATATCAACTATCGCATTACCATCTCCATCACCATCCTGTACTCTTGTCTCTCCATCCTTATCAGTTGCAGGTAAATCAGGAGCAGAGTTATCCCCTTTATCTATTACAGGGGATCTTGCTTGTAAATGGAGATCCTCCTTCATCAAGTATACCATTGAATTGAGTAGCTGAATCGATATCTGTAAAATCATTATTAAAAAGCTCCGCAAAAGAACCATTTGCTCCTCTTAAATAGATGTCATCCCCTTTTTCTACTGCCTGATTTCCCCAAATAATATTGTTATAGATTGATGCTTCGGCATCACTATCATCTACATAAAAATAAACTCCTCCACCCCTTTTTTGTGCACTGTTTTGGGTAAGTGTATTATTTATAAAGTCAATAATATCATCAGCCCCGCTAACCTTAAGGAAAGCCCCGCCACCATGATTTTGTGAGTTATTGCTTGCAAAAGTATTATTAATAAAAGTTATATCACCGTCAATATGAATTCTTGCAAAAACACCAGCCCCATTTTTTTGTGATTCATTTTCGACAAAAGAGTTGTTCATAAATATGATATCCCCATCGGTAACACTTCTTGCTAAGGCTCCTCCACCATACTCATCTGCTTTATTTTTCGTAAAAACATTATTAATAAGGATTATATCACCTTTGGTCTTGACTCTTGCCCGAATACCACCACCATTGTGAACAGCATGATTGTCCATGAATATGCAATTCTTTACTGTTATATCACCTGTACCATTTGTTATTAAGATTCCACCACCTCAATTTGCATTCCCTTTCTTGACTGTTAGGCCCTGAATGAATATATCTCTTCCCTCTTCGTTCTTGAGGCGAAGTACATGTCCAGCATTATTTCCGTCAAGTACAGTTGAACTTGCTCCTGCTCCTATGATGGTGAGAGAAAAATTTTCACCTACTGCAGCAACATAATGAAAATTTCCAACATATGTGCCTGCTGCAATATATATAGTATCATCCTCACCATTGTTTTGGGCGGTAGTAAGAGCTGCTTGCAGATCCTTATCAGCTGGCACATTAATGATAGCTGAAAAACCTATATTGTTAAAAATGAAGATAGTGCAAAAAATCGTAATAAAAAAGGAAAATAAAGTTTTTTTCATCTTTTCCTCCCCTTTATGATTGAATAAGAAAAAGCTTTTCTAATTATTGGAATATATCATATCTATTAAAGGGAGTAATGAATTTTAAATTGAAGTTTTTAGGAGAGGCTACTTCCTTTTTAATTCCAGTGCTTCTAAGATCTTATCAGGGGTTATTGGGGTAGACTTTATTCGCACACCAATAGCATCATAGATAGCATTTGCAATAGCAGGCATGATGGAACCTATCCCTGGAGATTCTCCACCACCTTTATGTCCATAACAATAGCCAGGTTCGTTAGATTCAACAAAAATCTTCTCAATAGAGGGTAAATTTAGAGAAAGAGGCAAATAATAGGAAGTTAAATTGGAATTTAGCAACATTCCTTTGTAATCAGTTTTTCTTTCTTCCAGTAAAGTAGCCCCTAGGCCTTGCATTGTTGCACCATCTACTTGGCCCTCTATCATCATTCGGTCGATTACCTTGCCACAATCATCGGCAACGATAACTTTCAAAATCTTTATTTGACCTGTCTCAATCTCTACTTCCACTTCAACAACAACCGTATCGTAATATGTGGCACTGACACTATGACCATAATGAGTTGGGTTATCAGCTCCTAATGTATATTCTGTCGGGCGCTCATCAATACCTCGCACCACAATCATTGCTGATCCGCGTTTACCATGGATAACATAATTAGCTATATCAGCGAGGGAGACTGATTTTTTGGGTGATTTTTTAACAAAAACTTTACCTTCTTTAAATTCCAGTTCTTCTTTTTTATATCCAAGCATTTCTGAAGCAGATGCAATGCACTCTTTTTTCATTTCTTGACATGCTAAATATGTAGCTTGTACTCCTGTTGACATTACCCTTGAACCAAGGTAACCCCAAGCCCATGGCACTATATCTGAATCAAAAGGCAAAACATCAATATCTTTAAGAGGGATACCTAATTCTTCAGCGGCAGTCATTGCAAAAGCATTATGAGAGCCTTGTCCTGTATCAGCTTCACCAGTGAGAAGTTGAATCTTGCCATCTTCAATAAGCTTAAGATAGGTAACCGACCCATATGATCCATTTGTTGTCCGATCATCAGTTTCATGACAGGTTGAAGCTATACCAATTCCTCGATTAGGCTTTTTATTATTTTTTTTCTCTCTCCAGTTGGCATATTCAGTGGCTTTTTTAATGCATTCAATAAGTCCGCAACTGTTAAGATGCCATCCATGAGGTGTAATGTCGCCTTTACGATTGGCATTTTTTAACTTGAGATCAACAATACTCATACCAAGTTTTTCAGCTAATATATCGAGCATTTGTTCCCTGCCAAAAGCCATCTGAACATCCCCAAAGCTTCTATAAGTTCCAATAGCAGCTTTGTTTGTATAAACAGCTTTAGCCTCATGTTTTACATTTTTTATTCTATAAAGACCATCGTTTCTTAAACACATATGGGTTAGCATCCGCTTGATCATATATAGATATGCCCCTTGATCTAACAGAAATCTTGTATGTTCGGCAGTTATGGTTCCATCTTTCTTTGCTCCTAACTTCCAATTGATCCTTATACCGCTACGGTAACGCATAACAGCAAAATCTTCAGAACGATTTAAGATGATTTTAACTGGCCTTATTGTTTTCATTGCTAAAAGAGCTGTTATATGGTGCACTTGTAGACCTGTAAACTTGGCACCAAAGGCACCTCCTACATTGTATTGAATCACCCTTATCTTACTAATGGGGATATTTAAAACTCGAGCAAGTTCATCTCTGATATTTGAGGGCCAAGTGCTGCTGACCCATACAGTGAGATGATCCGATGTATCATAGTTTGCCACACATACATCTGGTTCCATGTAAGCTTGATTTACAGGTGCTATTTCAAATTTATCCTCAACAACTACATCTGCTTCATGAAATCCTTTTTCAATATTCCCTCTTTCAATATTTACTTCAAATGCGATATTATTCTTTACATCTTTGAGTTCAGGATGTATCTGTGGAGCATCATCCTTGATCGCTTCTTCTACATCAAAAACTGCAGGAAGCTCTTCATAATCAATTTTAATAAGATCAAGAGCTTCATCAGCTATATCTTGATCAATTGCTGCTACTGCCGCAACCTCTTGTCCAGCAAATCGCACATGTTTATCCCAAGAGAGGAGCGGCTCATCTCTTCCATCAATACCAAAAAGAAGAGAATGAGGGACATCATCTGCTGTTACAATTGCTTTAACACCAGGGAGCTTCTTTGCTTTGCTAATATCAATATTTAAAATCCGAGCATGCGCATAAGGGGATCTTAAAATTTTCCCGTACAGCATACCTGGCAGAATAATGTCCCCTGTATAAATAGCTTTGCCCGTAACCTTATTAAGGGAATCAAGGTTATGAACCTTTTTACCTATAACAGTATAATGTTTCATTTTTTGTTTCCTAAAAAATAATATAAAGATATAAAAGGTATATCTTTTTAGGAATAAAATTTTTCAATAGGAGGGTTTTTGATATTTGAGATCCCACAACCCTTTTAGATCCTAATAAGGATATCATTCCAATAGATTAACAAATGAAAATATTATATTTCCCTTACCACTTTTTATTTAATTTTGTTTTTCATTTCTTTAAGCTTTTTTAACATTTTTTCAGCTGTAATAGGAAGCTCTTTTATACGAATTCCTGTGGCATTGTATATAGCATTAGTTATTGCAGCCATTACAGGGTTTAAAGCAGGCTCTCCTATACCTTTTGCCCCATATGGTCCCTCTGGGTCAACAGGTTCAACAAGAATTGGCTTTATTTCTGGGACATCCATTACGCAAGGGATTACGTAATCTAAGAAATCTGGATTAATAAGTTTGCCTTTATCATCAAGAGCCATATTCTCCATTAAAGTCCAACCCAAACCTTGAGCTACACCTCCTTGAATTTGACCCTCAACCGCCATTGGATTTATTGCCCTTCCAATGTCATTAGCTGCAACATAGTCTGTAACAGTGATTTGTCCTGTGTCAGGATCTACCTCAACTTCGGCGATATGGCAGCCAAAAGGATAAGCTGGGGAGATATTCCCATACTTAGTTTTTGGATCTGGTAATTCTGTTGGGGGCTTATAGAAACCAACTCCAACAACAGGGGCACCAGCACGTTTAAAAGTTGCCATTTCAGCCACCTCTTTAAAAGAAACGCTTTTTTGAGGTGAGCTTTTTAAGAAAAATTTACCTTTCTTACATTCTACTTCATCAGGAGGGGCCTGAAGCATGTCAGCTGCTACAGCTGCTAATTGCTTAAATGCATCTTCGGCTGCTTTTAATACACCATTTCCACCCATTAAAGTTCCTCTTGTGGCAAAGCTACCCATTCCAAATGGACTTATATCAGTATCAACCTGTTCAACGGTTATTATATCAAGAGGCACGCCTAAACGCTCTGCAACAATCTGCGCAAAAACAGTCTTTTGACCTTGTCCCATATCAGATTCTCCATAGTAAACTGTTACATTTCCATCACGGCCAATCCTTACGATTCCAGCTCCACCATCAAATTCACGTGCAAATGCTCTATTCCCAGAAACATGATTACAGCAAGCTAACCCTATTCCTCTAAAAAATTTTCTCTTTTTTCGTTTTTGATTCCAATTAGCTTTTTTTGTTGCTAAAAGCACGCAATCTTTAAGCCCATTACTTGTTATTTTCCAGCCATGAATACTAACTTCATTTTCTCCTATACCATTTTTAAGGCGAAGTTCAGCTGGATCAATGTTAAGCTCCTCAGCAATCATGTCAAGAGCAGATTCCAGAACAAAGGTCATCTGTGAGTTTCCAAAACCACGAAAACAACTTGTAGGCACAGTATTAGTATAAACTGTATGACCTATTGCTCGTACACTTTTGAATCTATAAAGTGAGTCTGGTCTATAACATGCTGTTGCCACTATAACTGGGGCATATACAGTACGAGCACCATTGGTTCCAACAATATGAACATCTTTGCCTGTAATAAAACCATCCTTAGTTACCCCAAGTTTGATATCAATATACATAGCTACTCTTGGATTCCCACCAACAAAGTCATCAAATCGAGTATTTATTAATTTGACTGGTTGGCCTGCTTTTTGAGCTAAAACAATTGTTATAAGATGAACATTATTCTCCATCTTAGCGCCAAAGCCACCACCATAATCTGGAACTATTACCCTTAACTTATCTAAGCTTATTCCTAATGCTTTAGCATAAGTTATTCTCATCATGTTTGGGATCTGTGTTCCAGTCCAAAGTGTGATCCGTCCAGATAGATCAACACTTGCAAGAGCTCCCATTGGTTCTAAATAAGCTTGATAGACTTGATTTGTATAAAATCTATCTTTATAAACAAAATAAGAGTTTTTAAGATCCTGATCCACATCACCAGCTTCAATTTTGAATTCAGCAGCCAAGTTATTTTCTTTGTTTTCATGAACAAGAGGAGCGTCTGGTTTCATTGCTTCAACAGGGTCAAATACAGCTGGTAATTCAGTATACTCCACTTTGATCAGATCCAGAGCCTCTTCAGCAATATCTTCGTCAACAGCTGCTACTGCTGCGACTTCATCTCCATAGAAACGAACCTTCCCATCAGCTAATATTGTCCAGTCCTCAGAACGTGGACCAAATTTTATCCGTGGGGTATCATCGTAAGTTATAACAGCTTTTACACCCCTAAGAGATTTAGCTTTAGATATATCAATATGATCTATACGGGCATGAGCATAAGGGCTTCTTAAGACTCGCCCATAAAGCATATTTGGCAAAACTAAATCTGATACAAATTCTGTTTTACCTGTAGCTTTGTTAAGCCCGTCTATTTGCGGATATGATTTATTAACTATATCAAATTCTGACATAAAATTTCCCCCTACATACAGATAATTTTCTATCTTTTTGTAGATGCTGCACAAGATTTTATAGCTTCAACGATTTTGTTATAACCAGTACAGCGGCAAAGATTTCCGGCGATAGCCTCCTTTATTTCAAGGTCATTAGGCTGAGGGTTTTTATTCAATAATGCTTTTGCAGTCATGATCATCCCAGGTGTGCAAAAACCACACTGGACTGCACCTTTTTCTACAAAGGCAATTTGTAATGGATCTGGTTTGCCTTTCCCTAACCCTTCTATAGTCAATACCTCTTTGCCGTTAGCTTGAAGTGCTAAAATCAGACATGACTTAACTGGTTCTCCATCAAGTAATACTGTACAGGAACCGCATTCTCCTAATCCGCAACCTTTTTTTGTTCCAGTCAAGCCAAGATCCTCACGAAGGAGATCTAAAAGTGTGCGATTAGGTTTGATCTCTAAATCGTACCTTTCGCCGTTTACTGTAATTGTTAATGGTATTTTCATTTTTTATCCATCCTTATTAAAAAGAATATTAAGGACCTTTGTTGCAGTCCTTCTAACATAAACATCTACGATATCTTTTCTATATTCTGCCGTTGCCCTAATATCAGTAATTGGTTGTGTTGCAGCAACAGCAGCCTTTGCTGCTATTGGGATCTTTTTTATGGCTTTTTCATAAGAGAGATCAGTTAGCTCAGCCTCAGCTTCTAATGCCCGAATAGGTGTAGGGGCAACACCACCCATGGCAATAGCCACATTCTTAAGTTTTTCCCCTGATTCATCCAATTCCCCGTGAAAAGCAACCCCAACAAGGGCAAGATCAACCCCACGTCTTCGTGTTAATTTTAGATATGCGTTTGCTTTACGCCTGCTTTTTGTTTTAGGAATGATAATTTCCTTTAGTAGCTGATCTGGTTCAAGTAAAGTGGTACCAGGTCCAGTAAAAAAGGATGATATGGGAAGATTTTTTTCATTTTTTGAATCAGCTATTACAATCTTAGCATTTAATGCAAGAAGAGGAGGAGCTGAATCAGCTGCTGGCGAGGCATTGCATAGATTACCCCCTATTGTGGCTACATTTCTAATTTGCCAGGAACCAATCATTCCTGTTGCTTCAGCTAAAACGGTTGCTTCATTTCTTATAATAGGATGACTGGCTATATAAGAATGTTTTGCAAGAGCCCCAATACGAATTTCAGAAGGTTCATCATTTATATAATCTAAGTCATTGATCTCTAAGAGGTTGAGCAGATGGTGTGGAAGAATCTTTTTTTGTTTCATAGCTAAGAGCAGATCTGTTCCACCTGCTATGACTTTTATTTCTGTTCCATATTTTTCTAATATAGTTAAAGCCTCTTTAATAGTTTCAGCTGTATGATATTCAAAAGGGCGTATTCTCATTTTTTCCCTCACTTGTTTAAAATTTTTAGTAAAAGTTAATTTAATATTATATGCAATATGTAATATATCACAAAAAAAATGTCAAGAAAAATTTTATTAAAAAAATTTTGTAACTAATTTTTATTTTTTTGGATATACTCCTTTAAGAAAATAAAAGATAATTTATGAGTTAGCTATAATTTTTGACTCTTTAGTTAAAATAAAATTTTAGTAAAACTCTTTTTATTCTGTTGAATCATGATGATATTGTAAAACAGCCTTTTTGCTTCTTTCTAAATGATATTCCATTGCTTCTCTTGCCTCTAATTTAAGCCCCTTAGAAATAAAATCCAATACCTTTTGATGCTCATCTATTACCTCTTCCATCCTTTTTGGATCCTTTAAAGCCTCTGATCCCATAATTTGAATTAAATCTCGAATATTTTCCATAATTGCAATTAACCTTCTGTTACCATACATTTCACATAAGGATATATGAAAGATTCTATCAACATGAAGAAAATCAATGTAGTTTTGGTTTTTTATAGTCTTTTTTTGTTTTTCGATAGTTTTCTGAAGTTTTTTTAAATTATATTTTTGATAATTTTCTGCAACCCTTTCAACAACCGCAATTTCTATTACATTTCGAAGTTCAAAAACTTCTTCAATATCCCTTTTTGTGAAATGACGAATGATAATACCTCGGCGGGGGAGAAAGATGACCAACCCTTGGGCAGATAATTCTAATAAAGCTTCCCTTACAGGAGTTCTTGAAATCCCAAGTTCTTCAGCAAGATTTTTCTCATTATATATTTCCCCAGGTTGTAAACTGCCATCTAAAATAGAGTCCCGCAATTTTTCATATGCGAGTTTTGCCAACGGAATTGGTTGAGAAATAGATCCCAATCTTTTCATTATTTTTCTCCAAGTTCAAAATATGTAAAATAAAATATATTATAAATTGATAGATGTCAAGAAAAATGGATTATCTTTTATTCAATTATAGATATTCTTAATCTAATAACTTTTTATCCTAACCCTGTCACCATCGCTTTAATCTTTTAAATAAGGAGAAAAAATTTTCTTGACATTTTTGTAAAATGTGATATGTAGTATTTGATATATCTATTTATTATTATATCATAAACAAATTAAATTTTAAAGATAAAAAAAATACAAAAGGAGGTTGTTAAATATGCCAAAACCTGAGATTGAATTTATTGATACTGACACAAATTATGAATGGCGACCTGTTAAAGGAGACACACTTGGAATCAAAGAAAAGATTTTAAGTTATGATGAAGAGACAGGAGATTACACCCGTTTACTAAAATTCCCACCAGGGATAGAAACAAAAGAGACCTTGCAACACGATTTTTGGGAAGAGGTTTGGCTCGTTTCAGGAAGTCTCTATGATATAAAAAAGAAAGAGACATATCTCCCAGGTTATTATGCATGTAGGCCACCTGGAATGATACATGGTCCTTATAGAATCCCTTATGGATGTGTAACCTTTGAAATACGTTATCATAAGAAATAAATATAAAAGGGTTTAAGTAGAAATTAATTACTTTTAACCTCTTTATAGGGCAAGAAGCTTTAAGGAGGAAAGGACTTGGAAATATCATTAACTGTGGAAAAAAAGGATCAGATCTTACCATTAAGGTTTTATTATCAACGTATGGTTAATGCTGGTTATGTAGGGCGGAATCAAGATGAAGTAAGAAAACATATTGAAGAATTAGCAAAAGAGGGTGTTCCTGGACCAAAAACAATCCCTACTTTATACCCTGTAGTAAGTCGGATGCTCATAACTGATTCAAAGATTGAGGTTTACAGTAATCAGACTTCAGGTGAAGTAGAATATGTTCTTCTGGTGAAAAACGAAGAGGAGATTTATGTAGGATTAGGAAGCGACCACACTGATCGCCATCTTGAAAAAACAGATATTCCGCGTGCAAAACAGATCTGTCCAAATATTTTAAGCAAAAAGGTTTGGGTGTTAGATGAGATTAAGGATCATTGGGATGATCTCATGATAAGAAGTAAGGTTTGGGATAAAGGTAAAGAGATTCTATATCAAAAGGGGAGGTTAGGGTTGATTCTTAATGTTGACTCCTTGCTTGATTTTGTTCGCACTAAAATAGGAGAAAGATTAACAGATATCGTGATTTATTCAGGAACAATCGGAACACTAACAGGAGAACCTATCTTTGGTGAGCGTTTTGAGGCTGAGTTAATAGATAATAACCTTAATAGGCGTCTTGAGCTTGCTTATGAGATTCGCCCTCTTGATTATCTGAGCATTGATGAATAGAAAAAAGGAGAATTAGAAATGCGAGTTGCCTCTATTCAGATGGTTGTATTTGAAAATGATAAACAAAAAACTCTTGAATATGCAAAGGAAAAGATCCTTCATCTAAAAGGGGTCGATCTTGTTGTACTTCCAGAGCTTTGGAACATTGGATTTATGAGTTTTGATCGCTATGTATCAGAAGCAGAAGGTAAGGATGGTCCCACCTTAAAGATGCTTATAGATTTAGCTAAAGAAATCAATGCTTATATACATACAGGTAGTTTTGTTGAGAAAGAAGGAGAGAAATATTATAATTCCAGTTATCTGCTTTCACCAAAAGGAGAGCTTCTTGCCAATTACCGCAAAATACATCTATTTGGCTATCAATCCAGAGAAACAGAAATATTAACTCGTGGAGATGAGGTTGTTGTTGTAGATACATCTATAGGGAAGTTTGGAATGGCTACATGCTATGATCTTCGTTTTCCTGAAATGTTTCGGGCTATGGTAGATAAGGGGGCTGAGATATTTTTGGTCTGTTCTGCCTGGCCTTATCCGAGATTGGAACATTGGCTCATGCTTAATAGGGTTCGGGCTTTTGAGAATCAATGTTTTCTTGTTTCAGCTGATTCAGTTGGCTCAAATGAAGGAAGTTTGTTTGTGGGACATAGCATGATTGTAGACCCCTGGGGAGTTATTATGGCAAGTGGTGGAGATGAAGAGGTGATTTTGCAGGTAGAAATAGATTTAAAAAAGGTAAAAGAGGCCAGACTTAAATTCCCTGCTTTGGCAGATCGTTTGTACTGGCTGAATCCAAAAATAGAGGGCAAAGGTTAATTAATTCGCACTTTATATATAATTTTTTATGCTAATTAAGGAGGTACAGAGTGGCGAATCTTGAAATAAATTTTTGTGGCGTGGATTTTAAAAACCCAGTAGTAGCTGCTTCGGCTGAACCAACAGCCAATTATAAAAATATGGAAAGGGTTATAGAGACAGGAGCAGGTGGGTTGGTGGTCAAGACAATGACTGATTCTGAAGCCATGATGAAGCTATCTCATCAGACACGCTGGAGATATCTGGATGAAAAACATCAAGTCTGCCATGGAAAGATTCCAAGGCTTTTTACGTTCTACGGTAGGACAGGACTGGAAGAACGGCCACCAAATGAATGGGCTAAGGATGTTACTAAGATCAGGAAGCTTGGTGATAAAGAAGGCTGTATAATTATCGGAAGTATTGGTGGTACAACAGTTGAAAGTTGGGTTAATCTGGCAAGGATAATGGAAGATACAGGTGTTAGGATGATGGAGTTAAACTTTGGATGTCCACACCCTTCACAAATGGAAGGTACAAAAACTGGTATGGTTACAGGTCAAGATAAATTGCTTGGCTATGAAATAGTAAAATCTGTCAGAGAAGCTGTTTCAATTCCTATCATTATAAAGCTTACACCTCAAGTTGTTGATGTGGTGGAGATGGCAAAAGCAGTTCATGAGGCTGGTGCTGATGCTGTAACATTAATAAACCGATTTGTAGGCTTTTTAGTTAATCCTGAGACAGGTAAACCTATTATCCTTGGCGCTGCAGGTGTTGGAGGACCGTGGGTTAAGCCTTTAACACTCCGCTGGATCTATGAGGTCTATAATAAATTGTCAATCCCAATAAGTGGTACCAATGGTCCATATGATGCTAAAGATGTAGTTGAGTTTATGATGGCAGGTGCAACAACAGTGCAAATGTGCTCAGTAGTAATGGCAAAAGGTTACAGGTGGCTGAGTAAAACAATCAAAGGTTTGGATGATTTCTTAGATAGTCATGGATATAGCTTTGCTAAAGATATCATCGGCATTGCAGCAAAAAGTGCTTTAACCTATGCCCAAATGGCAGAGCTTCCAAAAGAGAGAGCAAAGATCAATGAGGATCTTTGTACTCTCTGCAAAAAATGTATCAATTCTTGCTTTTACAATGCTCTCTCAATTGAAGATGACAAGATTGTTGTAGGAGATTGCTGGGGTTGTGGTATCTGTTCATGTGTTTGTCCAGAAGGTGCTATAAGAATGGAAGGTGGCCCTGTAAATGAGTAGATTTTAGAAAGTTTTGTGAAAAAAGATATAAAATATATCGAGGTAATCAATGTATCAAGATTACTTAGGAGAAGTTAAAAAACTATTGCATGGCAAGGATTATAAGGTTGTTGGTAAGAATGTTATAAGAGTTGATGCTATAGAAAAAGTAACAGGAAGGGCAAAGTATACAACAGATTTTATTATAGAAAATGCTTTGATAGTACGAGCGGTTAGAAGTCCATACCCTCATGCCTTAATAAAAAAGATTAATAAAAAGCCTGCCTTTAAAATCCCAGGGGTTGTAGCTGTAATAATTGGTGATGATATCCCTGGTGAAAATCAATGTGGCTATTATTTAGATGACCAGCCTTTAATTGCTACTGATAAGGTAAGATATATTGGGGATATAGTGGCTTTAGTGGTGGCAAAGGATAAAGAGTCGGCATGGGCTGGAGCAGATGCAGTAGAGGTTAAGTATGAAGAGCTTCCAGCAGTTTTTGACCCAAAAGAAGCGTTAAAAGGGGATTTTAAGATCCATAATAGGAAATCACCTGGGGATGTTAAGGTGATAAAAGGGGATGTTGAGCAAGCCTTTAAAGAATGTGATGTAATAGTTGAAAATATCTATAAGCCTGGTTCACAAGATCATGCTTATCTTGAGACAGAAGCAGCAATTGCAATTCCTGAGGCCCAGGATGGGATTTTAGTGATAAGCACAAACCAAGGACCATTTAGAACTCGTAATGCTGTTGCACGTGTTCTTGGTAAGCCTCAGTCACAAGTCAGAGTTATTACCCCTTATATTGGTGGTGGTTTTGGTGGAAAAGACACTTATGGTCCGATCATCTCCAGTTTAGCTGCTGTGGCAGCAGAAATTACCAGACAACCTGCTATGATTGTACATACCCGATATGATTCCTTTGTTTATCACTTTAAGCGTTGCCCATTTGAGATCAGATTTAAATCTGGAGCTACAAAGGATGGTAAACTTAAAGCAATTGAAGTGGACTATTTATGTGATTGCGGAGGTTATGCTGCACATGTAATCGGGTTATTAAAAAGAGCTGCCTATCATTCAACAGGGGTATATGAAATACCTAATTGTAATGTGCAAGGTATTGCTGTTTATACTAATAATTTGCCAGTCGCAGCTTTTAATGGATTTGGAAATCCTCAAATGCTCTTTGCTGTGGAATCACAGATGGATTTATTAGCTGAAAAGCTGAATATAGATCCTGTAGAGTTTAGATTGAAAAATGCCTTAGTTCCAGGATCAAGAACTGGTACAAACCAGTTGTTAGACCATTCTGTTGGGATAAAGGAATTGATTAGCAAAGTGGCTAAAAAAGCTGATTGGGTTAAAAAGAGGTCAAAACAAAAAAGATGGCAATCTGAAACAAAGAAAAGAGGGATTGGTATAGGTTGTAGTTGGCATGGTTGTGGCACAACAGGTTTTAAACATGATTGGGCAGGTGCATCTGTTATCCTTAATCCTGATGGAAGTGTTACTTATTCAACAGGAATAGTGGAAATAGGTCAGGGAACTATTACTTCTCATGCTATGATGGTAGCAGAAACTTTGGGCATTCCTTACGAATGGGTTAAGGTAGAATTAAATGATACAAGTCGTATGCCTGATAGTGGCGAAACTCACGCTCAACGAGGTGCTTTTATTGGAGGAACAGCTGCTGTAGATGCTGCATTAAAACTTAGGAAAAAACTAAATAAATTGGCATCAGAAATATTAAAATGCGATGAAGATGAGATCACCATAGAAGATGGTATAGCATATAGCCTTAATGATGCATCTAAAAAGATTTCCTTTAATGATTTAGTAAGAGAGATGTATCAAAGAGGTATTAGTCCAGCAGAATATGGTTTTATTAAGGCGCGCAGAGGATATCCTGACCCTGATACTGGGCAAGGCGACCCATACGCAGCTTATACCTTTGGTTGCACAATAGCTGAGGTAGAGATAGATATTGAAACAGGAGAAGTGAACGTTTTAAGATTATATCCAGGTGTTGCTGCTGGCAAGATCTTACAGCCTGATGTTGTGAGAGGACAGATAAATGGATGTGCTATGTTGGGTTTGGGATACTCTTTAACAGAAGTAGTAGAGAGAGAGAACGGGAAGATGGTAAATCCTTCGTTTACTGATTATCTGATACCTACAATTATGGATAAACCTGAGATTGCAGAATTTATTTCTGTAGAAGATGAATATAAATACTCAGGATATGGAGCAAAAGGTGTTGGAGAGATTGCTTTTATAGCAACCCCACTGGCAGTAGCAAATGCAGTTTATGATGCGATAGGCGTTAGGTTTTATGACCTGCCTATCAGTGCAGAAAAGGTTTATTTTGCACTAAAGAGGAAATGATATATGGAAGAAGAGATAAGGCCATTGCCAAAATTCGATTATTTCTCTCCTCACTCATTACACGATTTGAGTACCCTTTTAAAACAGTTAAAGGGTGGGATAAGCTTTCTTGCGGGTGGAACAGATCTGCTTGTGAATATGAAGAAGAGGATAACGATTCCAAAAGTAATAATTGATATAAATAGGATTCAAGAATTATCATTTATAGAAAAGAGATCAAATAATATTCATGTTGGCTCTGTAACAAGATTAAATAATCTGATAGAGTCCTCAATTGTTCAAGAAAATGTTCCTTTATTAACAGAAGCAATCCGATTTTTGGCTTCTCACCCAATTAGAAATAGAGCCACTATAGGGGGGAATCTTTGCACTGCTTCCCCTGCAGCTGATGCTGCTCCACCACTTCTTGCTCTTAATGCATCGGTTAAACTAAAAAGCCCAGATGATGAGAAAATTGTTCCGCTTTCAGAATTTTTTGTTGGCCCAAGGCAAACAGTAAGAAAGCATAATGAGATTCTGACAGAAATTATAATTCCTTGCGAGAAAGGTTCTAATGCTTTTATGAAACTTGGAAGGAGGAGAGGTTTTACATTATCTGTTGTTTCAGTTGCTGCTTTTGGAATAATAAAGGGGGATAAATTTGAAGATATAAGAATTGCCCTTGGAGGTGTAGCTCCAACACCTATACGTGCTTATAAGATTGAAGAGATGTTAAAAGGAGTGGAAGTTAGTGATAGATCAATTGAGAAAGCTGCAGAAATCGCAAAAAGTATTTCTAAACCATCAAAAAGGGCAAAAAGGGCATCAGTAGAATATAGAGAAGCGATGGCAAGAGTTTTAACAAAAAGGGTTTTAATGAAGATAGCTTTTGAGGAAAGAGGATGAAAATTAAATTTCAACTAAATGGTCAACCAGTGGAAGCAGAAGCACCGATAGATGAGACATTGCTTGATTTTTTGAGAAACCGATTAAGGATAACAAGCGTAAAGAAAGGATGTGATTTAGGCGAATGTGGAACATGTACAGTTCTTTTAAATGGAAAACCTGTAAGATCATGTCTTCTTCTAGCGGTGCAAATAGATGGTGAGGATGTTACAACTATAGAAGGCTTATCTAAAGATGATAACTTAAACCCTATACAAGAAGCTTTTGTTAAGGAGTATGGATTTCAGTGTGGTTTTTGTACACCTGGAATGATACTTACCACCAAGGCTTTACTTGATAAGAATCCAGATCCATCTATCGAAGATATAAAAATAGCCTTTGAAGGGAATTTGTGTAGATGCACTGGTTATGATCAAATAATAGAATCTGTATTAAGAGCAGCAAAGTTAATCAAGAGGTAAAATCTTAAACCCTTTTTGTTAATCACCAAAAAAGGATAAGGAGGTGAGGCAAGGTTAAAAATAAAAATTAAAAGAAAGAAGGTGAGCTTAAAACAAGGGGAATTAAATCATTATTATAAAAAGAGAAAAAATTTTGGGGGGAGAAGAATATGAATAAAAAAGCAATAGCAGGGATAATAATTATAGCAATGGTTTTGAGCTTATCCATGGTTATTGGATATGCAAAACCAGCAAAGCAGAAGGTATTTAATTGGCGTGCCCAAACATATGCTGTACCTGGAACAATAGGGTTTAAGACACAAGCTGTTGCACTTGAACACTTAAAGAAAGTTACCGGAGGTCGTCTTAATATTAAACTTAATGGTGTAGGTACATTTGTTGGGCCATTTCAGCAGCTTGAGGCATGCGGTAAGGGTTTATTTGAAATGGTTCATAATGCTGATGCTTATAATGCTGGGCTTGATCCTGGATTTGCTCCTATTTTTAGTTTAATTGGTCTTTGGGATGAGCCAAGAGAAGTAAGGATTTGGATCGAAAAATATGGTGGTAAAGAGATAATGGCTAAAACTTATGCTAAATATGGTGTTCACTACATTGGTTCAACCCTTATAGGAGCTGAACCAATTATGTCAAAAGTTCCTCTTCGTACCTTAAAAGATTTTAAAGGAATTAAAATAAGAACCCCAGCTGGTTTAACATCCATGCTCTTTAAAAAGCTTGGGGCTTCACCTGTTCCTTTAGGTGGGAGTCAGATATATACTGCCCTTGATACAGGCGTCATTGATGCTGCTGAATTTGTAACTCTCAAAGAGGATTATGATGCAGGTTTATATGAGGTTACAAAGTATGTACTTTGGCCATCATTTCATGGTCCAATAGCAGTGGTTAATTGGGGTGTTAATGAAAAGGCATGGAGTAAGCTACCAGAAGATCTTAAAGCCGCGCTTGAAATGTTTGTATATGAGGCTGATGCTTATTATGATTACTGGTCTGCAGCAGCTGATTATCCTGCATTAAAAAAGATGGTTGAAAAAGGATTGGTTCATATAAGGTTGTCAAATGAAGATTATAAGAAAGCAAAGGAATTATCTTTGGAGGTCGCTCTTGAATATAAAAAGAAGAGCCCATTGGCTAATGAAGTGATAACCTCTATTATAAATTACCTAAAATTGACAGGAAAACTTAAATAACTTTTTCAAATCTATCCTTGTTGTTTTATAACCGCCCATTCTGGGTGTGAGTCTAACCGTTGCTCACACCCAGATTTTTAAATAACCGGAGATTTTTTAGGAGGATAAAGGGTGAGCGAAATTAGTGCCGAATCATCTAAGAAATTAGCCCCTAAATCTAATTCATTTTTTACCATTATAGATAATATAAGTTTATGGAGCGGGAAGATATTTTCAGTTTTAATAGTTATTGCAACATTTCAGGTCTGTTTTGAGCTTGTTTTAAGGTATTTTTTTAATTCTCCTACTGTTTGGGGACTTGAAATGACAACATACCTATGTGCTGCAACCTATATTATGAGTGGTGCATATGCAGAGTATTTTGATGCACATATTCGTGTTGATGTCTTATATAGACGTTGGTCTAAAAAAACCAAAGCTGTTGTTGGTTGCTTTGTTGATCATGTAGTATTTTTTTTATTTGGTATTGTTCTCGTAATCCAAAGTGGAAGATGGACATGGGATGCTATATTGAAAGGGACTACCTCAGGCACTATTTGGGACCCCCATATCTGGCCTATGAGATTGTTAATATTTTTAGGATCTTTATGTTTAGTATTACAGAGAAGTGCAAAGTTTGTTCGGGATTTTAATATAGCTTTTAGATCGAGGAGACTACAATGAGCCCTGCTCTTTTAACTATACTTTTGTTTGGTTTATTCTTTTTGTTACTTGCTTTAGGGGTTCCCCTTGCATGGACTAGTGCTGGCCTTGGTGTTGCCTTTTCTTTATTTCTATATGGTCCTGATACACTAAATCTTGTTGTTTATCGTATTTGGAATACTATGGGTTCTTTTAGTATGATAGCCATTCCTTTGTTTGTTTTTATGGGGAATATGTTGAGTTATTCTGGTATAGCCGATGAATTATTTAAAGCTGTCCATATATGGTTAGGAGGTTTAAGGGGTGGTTTAGCAGCAGCAACTATTGTACTTTGTACTATATTAGCAGCTATGATAGGCACAGCTGGTGCTGATGTCACTATAACAGGTTTGATTGCTTTACCATTTATGTTACAGCGTGGTTATGACAGAAAAATGGCTTTGGGTTCGATTGTTGCTGGAGGGGCTTTAGGAGTACTTATACCCCCAAGCATTATGTTCATTATCTATGGTGTAACAGTTGGACAATCAATAGGCAAGCTCTTTATGGGTGGAGTTGGTCCTGGTCTTCTTTTTGGTGCTTTATATATAACATATATCTTGATCAAATGTTATATCAATCCTAAAGCTGGCCCTGCTGCGACTAAAGAAGAAAGAGAGATGCCATTAAAACAAAAAATTAGCTTGCTTAAAACATTAATTCTTCCTATTGGTCTTATCCTTGGAGTTATGGGTTCGATCTTTGCTGGGATAGCTACTCCTGGAGAGGCAGCAGGTGTAGGTGCACTTGGTTCTATGGTTTGTGCTGCTATTAGAAAGAATTTAACATGGAATAATTTGAAAGAATCTATGTATGGCACAATGAAGACCGTTGGTATTATCCTATGGATTGTTTTTGGTTCTATGACCTTGATTGCTACTTACAGCCTTGGTGGCGGAGTAGAATTTGTTAAATCTGTACTTGTATCACTTCCATTAGGCCGATGGGGAATTTTAATCCTAATTCAAGTTATTTTGTTATTTTTAGGGATGGTGCTTGATATAATAGGAATTACAGTCCTTTGTGCTCCAATCTTTGTACCAGTTATTAAAGCTTTAAATTTTGATCCTCTTTGGTTTGGTGTTATTTTTAACCTTAATTTGCAGATAGCATATTTAACCCCACCATTTGGCTACTCTATGTTTTATCTAAAAGCTGTCGCACCTTCTGATGTAACAATGACAGAGCTTTATCAATCTGTTATACCATTTATTGGGCTTCAAATGGTTGGAATGGCTGTATGTATGATTTTCCCAACAATAGTTACCTGGCTCCCAAGCGTAATGATCAAATAGATAAAAAAGAGGATAAATATTGGAGAATAAAAGATGTTTTAAAAAGCAACATGCTTTAAGAAATAACAAAAGGTTTAAAAATCTTGCCTTGATCTAAAATAGTATTATAACTTAAAAAACCTCACGCCTTACAACCGATATGGTTTAAAAATCATATAAAATTATAAAAAATGATATAGCTAATAGGCTAAAATCATTGGTGGGCCGTCAGGGACTCGAACCCGGAACCTACTGATTAAGAGTCAGTTGCTCTACCAGTTGAGCTAACGGCCCAATAAAATTTCTGGCACGCCCGGCAGGATTCGAACCTGCGACCTGCGGATTCGAAGTCCGACGCTCTATCCTGCTGAGCTACGGGCGCAATTGTGGGGTGAGTGAAGGGACTTGAACCCTCGGCCTCTGGGGCCACAACCCAGTGCTCTAACCATCTGAGCTACACTCACCATTGTAAAAAGGAAATATAAAATACTCTTCTAATCAGCATTTTTATTTTAAGTAATAAAAAGATAAAAATCAACCTTTTTTTACAATTAGATTTAGGAGCTATAAAGAGATATTTGGTTTTAAAAAGTCTTTTCCCTCAAGTTTAAAAAGGGTTAAATGTAATTTTTCATAATTTCTTACTTTGTTGCATAAAAATTTTGTAA
>JAFDIG010000225.1 GCA_019308145.1 Deltaproteobacteria bacterium
TTTAAGGATGGTCAAGATATTTATAAAATCCATTTCAAAAGGGAGGGTGAAAGCCAGCGCATCAAAATCATTTATTGGGCGCTGGCTTTCAAGGGAAAAAAGGAGGGAGAGGGTTCTTAAAAACTCTTTTATATCATCTTTTTCTGGCAAAAAGATTCTTTCACAAACAACATTTTTATATCGATTGAGGAGATGATACAGAAATTGAAACCCCAAATGGGACATAGCAACAAAATATCTATTAGGGAAAACAAGCCCAATAGAAATCTTGCCACCAGGCTCCTTTATGATTGCGCCTTTTTCCCTTGCCAAAATTCTTTTGGCCTTTTGTTTCAATTTCCATGACATAAAATTTTAATTCATCTTTAAATTAATCAGCCTGCTTTCTTAAAAATGTCGGAATATCATATTTGTTCTCTTCTTTTGCAAAAAGATCATCTATAGGCTCTTTAACTGGCCGTCCAGTAGGATTTAATCCTAATTTCTTCTTTAAAAATGGTGGAAAATACTCATTATCAACAACAGAGCGAATATTTCTTATATTGTCAAGTTCATTAATCACTTCATCCTTAGCAGTATCAAAGCCAGTAGCAATAACAGTAATCTTTACCTCATCACCTATCTCATCATCAATTACCGCACCAAAAAGGATATTTGCATCTTCATGGGATTCCTTCTGAATAAAACCTAAAGCTTCTGTTACCTCGCTTATAGAAAGATTTTCACTCCCTGTGATATTAATCAATATAGACTTTGCCCCATTTAAAGATATATCTTCAAGTAAAGGTGATGAAATAGCCTGTTGAGCTGCATCTAAGGCCCTGTTCTCGCCTCTCCCAACACCTGTACCCATGATAGCCATACCTTTATCAACCATCACGGTCCTTACATCTGCAAAATCACGATTAATAAGCCCTGGAACTGTAATAATATCTGAGATACCTCTTACTGCCTGAAGAAGGACATTATCGACCATTTTAAAGCCTTCCAGAATAGGAGTAGACCTTCCAGAAATAGATAAAAGCCTTTGATTTGGAATAACAATTAAAGTATCAACCTTCTTCTTTAATTCCTCAATCCCTTCCTCTGCTTGCTTCATTCTCTTATTACCTTCATAAATAAAAGGTTTTGTAACAACAGCCACAGTTAAAGCGTCTAACTCTTTTGCCGCCTCAGCAATTACAGGTGCTGCACCTGTACCTGTTCCTCCTCCCATTCCAGCGGTTACAAAAACCATATCAGACTCTTCTAATACCTCTCTAATATATTCAATATCCTCAAGAGCTGCATTTTTTCCTATCTCTGGGTCAGAGCCAGCTCCTAATCCTCTGGTAAGTTTAGCACCAAGCTGGATCTTTATGGGAGCAAGGGATCTTTCAAGTGCCTGGGCATCGGTATTGGCAGCGATAAAATCTATACCTTTTAGAGAAGCCTCTACCATTGTATTAACTGCGTTACCTCCTCCCCCACCAACACCTATAACCCTAATCCGGCATTTTAAAGTCTTTTCATTGTCTAATTCAAAAACCATATCATCTCCTCCTTTTCTGTAAAATTGTTTAAAAGAAAAACTCCTTGATCCACTCCTTCATCCTGCTCATCACCTTTGAAAATATATTCTTTCCCTCTACCTCAAAGAGTTCCTTTTCACGAGCTTTAGTTCCATATACCACAAGCCCAACGCCTGTAGCATACATTGGATTGTTTACTATATCTTTTAATCCGCCAACATTTAGAGGAACACCCCTTCTTGTTGGCATATTGAATAACTGTTCAGCCATCTCAATAAGCCCTGGAAGCATGGCAGAACCACCAGTAATAACAGCACCAGAAGCACAAAGTTTTTCATATCCTGACTTTATTATCTCTTTTTCAGCCATGGTTAATATCTCTTCTACCCTTGGACCTATTATCTCTACGAGGATCTTTCGTGATAAAGAACGTGGTGGTCTTCCCCCTACTGATGGAACTTCAATTTGCTCTTCTTTGCCAATCATAGAATCGAGTGCACATCCATATTTGACCTTAACCTTTTCTGCTTCCTCAACTGGTGTTCTTATTCCAACCGCTATATCATTGGTTATATGATTCCCAGCAATTGGTAAAACAGCTGTATGCTTTATACTCCCATTAATAAAGATAGCAATATCTGTTGTGCCCCCACCAATATCAATCAAAACAACCCCTAACTCCTTTTCCTCTGGGGTTAGAACCGATTCACTTGCAGCAAGTGGTTCAAGGATAATATCATGAACAGTTAACCCCGCTTGATTAGCACATCTAACAATATTTTCAGCTGATGTTACTGCACCTGTAACAATATGTACTCTTGCTTCTAATCTCACTCCATTCATTCCAAGAGGGTCCTTTATCCCATCTTGATCATCAACTATAAATTCTTGAGGAAGAACATGTATTATCTTTCTATCATTTGGAATAGCCACAGCTTTTGCTGCATCTATAACCCTTTGGATATCAGGCCCTCTAACTACCCTCTCTTTGACTGCTATGATTCCATGACTATTAAAGCCTTTTATATGACTTCCTGCTATACCTGCAAAAACCGAATTTATTTCAGCACCTGCCATTAACTCTGCTTCTTCTACTGCTTTGCGGATAGATTTAACGGTGCTATCAATATTTACCACTACTCCTTTTCTCATTCCTGTAGAAGGAGCAACCCCAATACCAATAATATCTATGCCCTTGGAGGTTTGTTCCCCTACGATGGCACAAATTTTTGTTGTACCAACATCCAAACCTACTATTATGTTTTCCTCTTTAGCCATTTTTCCCTTACCCTCCCCTTTGTTCCTTTATATTTCTCTCCCCTTTTTCTATTTTCAACACAACCTTGTCAGAATAATCTGTATCAATATAAAGGGGTTTGATGCCTCTTTTCTTTAGATCGTTTAAAACCTTAACAAATCTTTTCAAACGTAAATCAAATTTTTCTTTCCCTAACCTTACCCACAAACCACTTCCAACAAGACATAAGGAAAGGCCTTCTATTGGATCAAGATGAACCTCAGAAATCATATCAGGTGATAAAAGTTTTTTCCTTTTTAGTTGATGAAATAAATCAACAGCAAGATTAAAAAGCCTTATTTTTTCTTTATTTCTCTCTTTCAACTCCTTTGGGGTAATTCCTGTTAAAACAGGAAAATTTAGGTTATCCATACTTGATAATTTTTTAAATATTATTCCATGCTTATCTACATAAAAGAGATTTTTTGAGATCAAAATAAAGAATGGTTTTCTCTCCTTGACTTTAATTGAGATCGTATTTGGAAGTTCCTTCCTAATATAAACAGATTCTATCCATGGAATCTTTGAAAGCTTCTCCATCATCTTAACAGGATCAAACTTAAATAGGGTACAATGAGGGGGAAGATTCATTATTTTTACTATATCTTCCTGATGTGCTTGGCTGACACCTTCAACTAATACCTCTTTTATACTAAAAAGAGGAGATCTGCTCATCCTTTGATATAAATAGAGTACACCAATTCCTATGGATATCACGATAAGGAGAATCAAGACTCTTTTAAGGAAAACATAAAAATTCTCCTTAAAATCTTTTGTTCTTTTTATCATTTTGCCTTTATTATTGTTCTCAACTTCTTTTTTCATACCTTAATCTTTAACGAGGCTGTATTTAAAATTTTCTCTACTAAATCTTCAAAACTGATACCCTTATAAGAAGCTGCCTTTGGAATCAAACTGGTTGATGTCATACCAGGCATACTATTTATCTCTAAAACAAATGGTTCACCTTTTTTATCCATCATCATATCAACACGAGCACAACCGTTTAATCTCATCCTTTTATATGTTAAAAAAGCATAATTACTCGCTTTTTCATAAGAAGAAGGAGCTATATTGGGAGGAATGATATATTCTGTCATTCCCTTTGTATATTTAGATCTATAATCATAAAACCCACTTTTTGGAGCAATCTCTATAATAGGAAGAGGTTCTCCATTTAGAATACCAACCGTGATCTCCTTTCCCTCTATCATTTTTTCTATAAGGATCTGATCATCATAGCTAAAAGCTTCTCTAATTGCTTTTTTAAGTTCCTCTTCTGTATAGACCTTTGACACACCTATGGTAGA
>JAFDIG010000226.1:0-5011 GCA_019308145.1 Deltaproteobacteria bacterium
TCTCAAGGATGTGAAGCCCTGCCCTTGCATTACCAAGGGTTCCTGTAACAAAAATTTTATCTCCTGCTTTGGCACCCTTTCTATAAAGAAGGGCATCTTTATCTGCAAAGCCAATAACTGTGATAGAAACAAAAAAATCCTTTAAAGAAAAAGATAGATCCCCGCCAGCTAAATAGATACTGTTTTTTTGTGCTAAATCGGAAAAAGAGAGAAAAAATCTTTTTAATTCTTCAATATTTTTTGTTGGCGATGCAATAGAGATAAAGGCATATTTCGGCTCACCACCCATAGCAGCAATATCGCTTAAATTTGCAGCTAATGATCTCCATCCAAGATGAGGAAAAGCTATTTCATCCCTTTTGAAATGGACCCCCTCGATCAAGAGATCTGTTGTAATTAAGGTTGCTTTATCACTTGAAAAGGAAAAAACAGCTGCGTCATCACCTATACCTTTAACCATTTCAAGTGGTTTAGCATCGAATTTTCCTTTTAACCAGTCAATGAGTTCAAATTCACCTTTTTCAATAATCATCGCAGATCCACCCACCTCCAACGGTTTCATCCCCTTCATAAAATACAGCAGCCTGACCAGGGGTAATAGCAGATTGTGGCTTTTCAAGTTTTACAATATAGATATCATCATCTTTTGGGTAGATAGTCGCATAAGAAGGGGAAGAATTGTATCTGATCTTTACCTTTAGCTTTTTGAAAAAAGGGGGCATATCATATGAAATCCAATTAGTTTTTGAGATATAAAACTCCTTTTGTAAGGTTTCAGATTTATCTCCAACAATTAGAGAGTTATTTTTCGGGTCAATCTGTATAACATATTTAGGTTTTGGACCAAGAGGACCTAACCCCTTCCTTTGACCTATGGTATAAAATGCTATACCTTGATGTTCTCCCAATATGTTACCCTTTCTATCTATTATTTTCCCAGGTTTGATAAGATTAGGAAATCTTTTCTTTATATAGAGCCTATAATCATTATCAGGGATAAAACATATCTCCCTGCTTTCACTTCTATAAGGCAAATCTATTCCAATATAAGATCTTTTTTAAAATTACTCAAACATAATTTTATCTTTTTTAACTGTTCTTGTAAAAGCGCAAATAAAAAATAGGATTGCTCCCTTTTTGGATCTACTCCTTTTTTTAAAATAAATCTTTCTCTTTTTTCATCATATTCAATTTTAGCATAATGGCCTGTACTAATAAAGTCTGCTTTTAAAATAGGAAGTTTCTCAATAAGAAAACCAAATTTTACTTTAAAATTACAAATAATACAAGGATTAGGGGTTTTACCTTTTAAATATTGTGTCAAAAAAGGTTTTATCACATTTTGTTGAAAAAGTTTCTTTACATCAATTGTTTCATGAGGAAAACCAAGTTTTTTGGCAACAGCTCTTGCGGCTTCAATCCCTTTTTGGTGATGAGTCATAATAAGGGTTATACCTTTAATAGAATACCCTTTATCCTTTAAAATCGACGCAGCAACTGAGCTGTCAACTCCGCCACTCATTGCTAAGATTACTCTTTCTCTATCATATCTATATTTCATAGCTATTTTCTCTCTATTTAATGGCTAAAATATAAGGCTGGCTATTTTTTTGTCATAATAAAAATGCCATCCCAATCGGCTGGAGGAGGTGAGTCTTTATAAAGCTTACACCTCAAAATAAAAAGTTCAGATGCCTTATCTTTAGAATTTTCGCTTTTGGCTTGCTCAAAAAGATAAATTGCATCTTCCCATTTCATCTCTCTGTAAGCTTTAAGCGCTTGTTCAAAAAAGGTTATAGATCTCATAACAGCAGAAGAAGGCTTGTTGTCTCCTATAAGCTCATAGATTCTAACTGGTTTTTTCTTACCCTTAACTCTGACAAGATCGAGCTCCCTTAAGTAAAAATTATTACCAATAAGTTTATAAGTATATTCACTTATAATAATATTGGTGCCATACTCTTTATTAAGACCTTCTAAACGAGAACCTAAGTTTACGTTATCCCCCATGACCGTATAATCAAAAAGTATAGATGAACCTAAATTGCCAACCGCCATAAGGCCTGAATTTATGCCAATTCCTATATTAACTATGGGCATTCCTTTTCTTTCCCATTCTTTTTTAAGTTCTTTTAATGTTTTTATCATATCAAGCGCAGCAAGACACGCCTTTTTTGCATGATCACTCTTATAAATAGGTGCTCCAAAAATAGCCATTATGGCATCTCCCATATATTTATCAAGTGTCCCTTCATGTTTAAAAACAATCTCTGTCATAGGAGTAAGATATTTATTCAAAAATGATGTCAAATGGACTGGATGCATATTTTCTGATATCTCTGTAAAGCCTCTTATGTCAGAAAATAGAACAGAAAGCTCTCTTCTCTCCCCGCCTATCTTTAACTCTTCTTTTCTTCTTAAAATCTCGTCTACAACAGAAGGAGCAACATAATGTTGGAATATCCCTTTTATCCTTTTTTTTTCTCTCTCTTCTGTCATATATTTGAATATTACAACAGCCACATAGACAGAGAGACAAGAGAAAAGAGGGTATGTCAGATTAAGCCAAATTCCCCATCTATTAAAAAGTATTTGATTAATAAAAAAATAACCAAATATGAATATTGTTCCTATTATGCTTGCCCAAAAAGCCTTTGTTTTGGGTAAAATTAAAGCAAGAGATAATCCAAAAAGGATAATAGCTAAAAGCTCCAAAGATTTTATCCATTGGGGATGAAACAAAAATCTTTTATGTAAAATATTATCAATTACTGTAGCATGGATCTCGACCCCAGGAAAGGCTGAACCAAATGGAGTTGCCCTTAAATCACTTAAACCTACTGCTGTTGCGCCAACCAAAACTATTTTGTTCTTAAACATTTCAGGTTTGATTTTTTTGTTTATCACATCAACAAAAGAGTAATGAGGAAATGTTTTAGAAGGGCCATAAAAGTTGATCAAAAACCTACCCATCTCATCAACAGGAAGCTCTTCCTTGCCTATCTTTATCTTTTCTACACCAAAATTAACAATCTTAATAAAAAGAGGCAGACTATCTATGTAAATACGTAAAGCTTGCAATGAAAGGGGAGGGAAAAAATGATCCTTATATCTTATAACCATAGGTAACCATCTTACATTTCCATCTATATCAGGAATGATATTAAAAAAACCAGCATGTGTAGCTGATTCGTTATATACTTTTAAATTATTCTCAATAAGATATGCTGAAGTAAGCGGGATTTTATTTGCATCCTTTGCGACATATGATAAAGAATACTCAAAAGGGAGAGCTTCCTTAAATTTTTCCTTTAACTTCTTTTCTGGTATATACTTTAATCCTTTAGAACTTAAATGAAAAAAATATCCAAGTACAACATTTTTTGCTTTTTTCATTGAAGATGCAAGGATAAGATCTTCATCAATTTTTTTTTCATATTCCAAAAATTTTTGCATAAACCTTTTATCTTTTAAAGAAGAGGCTTTTCTCTTTAATCTTTTAAACTCCTCTGAAACCTGCTTTTCAGAAAAGATGATATCAAAAGCTATAACCTTTGCACCCATCATAGAGAGTAGATCAACAAGAGCTGCTATCTTTTCCCTTGACCAAGGCCACCTTCCTAAAAAGTCCAAACTTTTTTCATCTATTGCTACAATAACAGTTTCGTTTCCTGGGAAAATAGAACCTCTTGATATGAAACGTAGATCAAGCAGTTTTAACTCAAAAAGTTCAAAAAAGGTTGGAGATAAAAAGTAGATTATTACTATTAATAAAGTAACAATAAAACCTACTTTAAAACCTGAAAAAGGAAGAATCAGTTTTATTTTTTTTTTCATTTAATAAAAATTTTAACTACTCTTTAAAAAAGAAATGCATCTTTGTTGATCCAACTTCTATCATATCTCCATCGTTAAGCTCTGTAGGTTTTGTTAATGTTTTACCATTTACTTTTGTTACATGTTTTCCAGGAGAAGGGGAGATTATATATTTGTCTTCTTTTTTCTTTATAAAACAGCAGGTCTTTGGCAAAAAAAACCCTTTTACCTTTACATCAGCTTCTTCATCCTTTCCGATAACGGTAAGTTTTTTGACAAGGTTTATCTCCTTTTTCCCTCTAACTGAACCTGAAATAATAGTCAAAAATGCTTCTTTTTCTTTAACCACTTTTTTACTGTCACCTTTTGCCATAGCAGCTGCTTTTGCAAGCAGTTCTCTCTGCTTTTTAGTGTCAAGCACAATCGTTTGCTCAATAATCTGTGGTACTTCATCAATAAAGACCAAAATATGCTTTCCAATTAATATTTGGTCATTATTATTTAAGGGACATTTCATAACCTTTTTCTCATTTACAAACGTCCCATTAAGACTGTTTAGGTCTTCTATTATATATTGCTCTCCTTCTTTAATGATTCTTGCATGTTGTCCTGAAACGGCCATGTTTTCTATCGTTATATCATTTTGAGTCAATCTTCCAATTGTTGTGATTGGTTTGGTGAGGGGTATCTCCTCTAAAACAGCTTCATTGAATTTAAGTATCACTTTTGCCATTTACCCTGGCCTCCCTTTTAAATCTTACAAATGTTGCTTAGTGATCTCAGTAAATCCTAATACTAAAAAAGAAAAAATCTAAAGTTTTTTAAAAAAAGTGGAAAATATCCTTTTTATTATACTCTTTTTTTCATTATCAACAAACCTAACTATAATAACAGTAATATTATCCTCACCACCTCTTTTATTAGCAGCATCCACGAGTTTTTCGCATGCAATTTGAGGGCTGTCAATATTCATCTTTATTATATCCAATATCTCATTATCTTCAAGCATATCTGTTAAGCCATCAGTACATATAGTTAAAATATCACCAGGCATTACTTCTTGTTCCTCTATATCTATTTCCACATCCTCATCTACACCAAGAGCTCTCGTAATAATATTCTTAAACTCGGATTTTCTTGCTTCTTCTTTAGTAATTATACCCCTTATCACCTGATCAGCAATTAAAGAATGGTC
>JAFDIG010000226.1:5044-7243 GCA_019308145.1 Deltaproteobacteria bacterium
TAATTATACCCCTTATCACCTGATCAGCAATTAAAGAATGGTCGGTTGTGAGCAGCTCAATCCTTTTATCCCTTATTCTGTATATCCTTGAATCTCCAACATGAGCAATAACAATCCTGGAACCAGTATAATAAACAGCTGCAACTGTAGTGCCCATACCAATCTGTGATATATCCTCTTGCCCTGCTTTATGTATTTTTTTGTTAGAATCTTTAATAGCAGTAAGCAACAAATTGCCGTTTTTTGAAAGCTTAGGATCATGGTTATTGAATTGGGATAGATTTTCTCTTGAAATGGAATTTAACATAATATCTCTTATAGCTTCCACAGCCATTCGACTTGCTACTTCCCCTGCATTATGCCCGCCCATTCCATCTGCTACAAGAAAAAGTCCAAGCTCCTTATCTACAAGAAAGCTATCTTCATTATATTCTCTCTTTAATCCAGAATCATTTTTAGCTCCCACCATTATTTCCATCTTCATACCTTCTAAAAATTATAGCTACTCTTTATTGTTAAACCTTTTTAAAAGATTATAAATTATAACCTTTTTCTTTACAAATAATAAATATTATACCTTTGCTTTTGAGTCAACTACTCTTTTTAAAATAAGGTCTTTTATGGCATCATTTATAAAACTAAACTCTTTAACAACTTTTTTATAATCTTCTTTAACAAGCTTTAACAGGGTGCTTTTCTCTGTAGCTAACACTGTATAAGGATATGGGCGCTCGAAAACTAAAGGAAGATCTCCTAAAAAATCTCCTGGGACAAGCCTATTTATTAATTTAATATCTCCTTTTTCGTCCTTATCAACAAGGGTTATCTCTCCTGATTTAATTATATAAAGTGCATCAGGCGGAGAACCTTTCTTGACAATAACTGATCCTTTTTCAAACATTATTAATTTGAATTTATTAATCAATCTTTCTCTTTGTTCAGCCTCAAACTCTTCAAAGATTGGGGAGAAGGCTAAAAGGGTATCAACAAGCCTTTTTTTGTAAAATGCGATTAAAACCTTGGATATTCCTGGATATTTCTGTATAATATACTCCATTTCTTTCTTTTTTATCTCAAGCAATTCTCCATCTTCAATAGCTTTTACGGTTGCATATCTTTTTTGATTAGAAAAAAATCCAAACTCTCCAAAAAAATCCCCTGGTTTAAGTTTGGCAAGAAGCAAATCCTTTTTTTTAAGGGGATCAAACTTTAATACTTCAAACTCCCCACCTGCAATAACATAAATAGAATCTCCACTCTCTCCTTCTTTTACAATTACATCACCTTTAATTACCTGTCTAACCATAAGTATATTGACAACTTCCATAAACTCTTCTTTTGTTAAATCAGAAAAAAGAGGAATTTTTGCTTTTAGAAGCTCTTTTTCATCAAATGATTCAGTTTTAGCTTTTTCTCCTTTTATTTCAATCCCTTTGGATATAGGATCGGATAAAACTTTTTCTAACTCCTCCTTTGAAGATAATAGAAGTCCCATTGGTTGCTCAGCAATTAATTGTTCATCTGTAAGCTCAATAGGTTCAACTCCTTTTTCATATGAATTATCAACATCCTTTGTTAGTTTAAGCTCCTCTTCTTGTTTGCTAATCTTATTTGAGATAGGGATCTTTTGGCTCTCTTTTATGATTTCACCCTTTTTTACATCTTTTTTATTGCTATCTTTCTCTTCTTCATCTAAATAGGATAATTCTACAAGAGATTGTTCAGCCTCTGTGCGTTTTAAATAAAGATTTTCTATCTTCTCTTTTATTCCACGGACTTTAGGGTTTACCTTCAAGATCAATTTGTATGCAGAAATAGCTTGTATTATATATCCATCTCTTGCATAAGCATCGGCAACAAAAGAATATTCATCGATCGCCTCTTTTTCTTTATTTAACTTTCGGTAGAGATCACCTAATCTAAGATGCATTCTTAAGTCATGAGGATCAATTTCAACAAGTTTTTTATACTCTTTTATTGCCTTTCCCCAGTTTCTTTTTGTAAAAAATTCTTGTGCTCTTTTTCTGATTAATATCTTTTTTAAAACCATTATATTAGAATATCAGATAATACCTTGAACTTAGCTTTAAAACAACAAACCTGGGGAAAGTCCCAAAAGGGACATAAAACCCCCAGGCCCTTTTTTAACACTTTCCCTAACAAAATAAAAATAATCTCAAGGAGTAACCAGTATAAATA
>JAFDIG010000227.1 GCA_019308145.1 Deltaproteobacteria bacterium
TCATTGGTTCAATTATCTTTTTGATTATTTTGGGCAAATTTTTTGCTATACCTTTTTTACTTATAATCCCTATGCTCGTTGGTGCATATATGATTATCTCATGGTCTACATTCAAACTTGCCAGAAAGTCTCTTGAAGAAGAGATAAAATTGCATAAACAGGCAGAAGATACAGCAAGATACATTCGGTTGATAAAGGCATTTAATATGGAGGAGTTATATAAAAAAAGGTTTGTGCTCAATTTAAATAAAATAAAAGATATTGCGATGAAACGAGTTAAATTGATGGAATTAACCTTCTTTTCCCAACAGATCATCTTTTATGGGATGACTGGTTTAATATTAATTATGGCTTCGTTTTTTATAGGCAAGATAGGGTTTTCAGCTGGCCTTATCACCACACTATTTTTATATGCACATAAATATATGGGCTCAACATTTCAATTAGGACAAAATCTAATCACTCTCCAAAAATCTATTGTTTCATTTAAAAGGTTAAAGGAGATTGAAGCAAATTACTTATCTAAAAAGGAAGAGATTAAAACCAAACAAGCCAAAAAGGTTTTGCCTATTCAAAAAAAGGCAAAGATAAGATTCAAAAATCTTTATTTTAGATATAATGAATCATTTGTGCTAAATAATATCTCATTTGAGATTTTTGAAGGTGAAAAAATAGCTCTTGTTGGGCCTTCAGGTTCAGGTAAAAGCACCATATTTCAATTGATGCTTGGCTTTTATTCACCTGAAAAAGGGGAAATATTTTTTGATGAAATTCCATATCTCTTCTATGATAAAGAGAATATGCAAAAAGAGTTTTCATATATTCCTCAGGAGGAGATGATATTCCCAGGAACCATTATGGAAAATGTTACAGTAGATGGGGCTAAAATAGATAATAAGAGGTTTAAAGATGTATTAAAGCTATCAGGTTTGGATTCCATTTCTCCTAATGAAGATGCGTTATCCCTTTCTGTTGGACAAAAGCAAAGAATTGCATGGGCAAGAGCAATATATAAAGATGCACCTATCTTTATATTCGATGAACCAACATCCAATATCGATCCTATCCATACTTTTGTTATGCTTAAGAATCTTATATCAATCTATAAAGATAAAACCTTAATAATGGCATGCCACCATATGGAGTTAATCGAGCTTGTAGAGAGAATAATAGTCATAGAGAATGGAAGAATAAAAGAGATAGGCACTCATGATGAGCTTATAAAGAGAAATGGTATATATTACGAGCTTTTAAATAGTCGCTATTTAGTTGCCAACATCTAAATATCTTCAGGATAATTCCATATATTTATTTTAATCGTTTGTTTTTTTAATTAAGTATCTATTTTTATTCTTTATGGTTTAATTTTTGGATAAATTTTTATTTGTCAAATAGTTGAAAAATCAAAAAAAATGAATATATTATTAAAAAAATTTAAGGAGGATAATAAATGAGATTTGATAAATTCACCCTTAAAGCCCAAGAGGCGATAGAGGGTTCTCAGAATATAGCAGATAAATACCAAAACCAGCAGATAGAGCCAGAACATCTGCTTTTAGCTATGATTGAACAGCCAGATGGTATTGTTGTCCCAATATTTCAAAAGCTTGGTGCAAATCCAAAGAATATCATACAGGATTTAGTAACCGAAATTTCTCGTTTCCCAAAGATAACAGGAGCTGCTTTGCAACAACATTATATATCCCCAAGATTGAATCAGGTTTTTAATCAGGCATTAAAAGAAGCAGAGCGACTACATGATGAATATGTTAGTACAGAGCATCTTCTGATTTCTATCTCTGAGGACAAACAGGGTCAAGCAGGCGCTATCCTTAATAGGGAAGGTGTAACAAAGGATAATATATTTAAAGTATTAAAGGATATAAGAGGTACCCAAAGAGTTACTGATCCAACTGCTGAGGAAAAGTATCAGGCGTTAAAGAAATTTACCAGAGACCTTACTGAAGAAGCAAGAAAAGGAAAATTAGATCCTGTTATTGGCAGAGACGATGAGATTAGGCGAGTTATACAAGTTTTATCCAGACGAACTAAGAATAACCCAGTCTTAATAGGGGATCCTGGTGTTGGTAAAACTGCAATTGTTGAAGGACTTGCTCAAAGGATTGTAAGCGGTGATGTTCCAGAAAGCCTAAAAAACAAACAGGTTGTAGCACTTGATTTAGGTGCATTAATTGCTGGAGCAAAATTTCGCGGAGAATTTGAGGAGAGGTTAAAGGCAGTTTTAAATGAAATAAAACAGGCATCTGGTAATATCATCCTTTTTATTGATGAGCTTCATACATTAGTAGGTGCAGGTGCAGCACAAGGTGCTATGGATGCTTCAAATATGCTTAAACCAATGTTAGCAAGAGGTGAGCTACGTTGTGTAGGGGCAACAACATTGGATGAGTATCGTAAATATGTTGAAAAAGATGCAGCGCTTGAAAGAAGATTCCAACCAATATATGTAAGTGAGCCATCAGTAGAGGATACAATCGCTATATTAAGAGGTCTAAAAGAGCGATATGAGGTTCATCATGGAGTAAGGATCAAGGATTCTGCTTTAATTGCAGCAGCGGTACTATCAAACAGATATATTACTGATAGATATCTGCCAGATAAAGCAGTCGATTTGGTTGATGAGGCTACATCCAGGTTAAGGATAGAGATCGATTCTGTACCTATAGAGATAGATGAGGTTCAGCGAAAGATAATGCAGCTTGAGATTGAAAGGGAAGCATTAAAAAAAGAGAAGGATAAAGCTTCAAAAGAGAGACTTGAAAAGGTGAATATGGAGATTGCTCAACTCAATGAAGAGCTTGCCGCAATGAAAGCCCATTGGCAGAAAGAAAAAGAGATGATTCAAAAGATTCATCAGATAAAGGAAGAGCTTGAGGCAATCAAGATAGAGGAAAAGGAAGCAGAAAGAAAAGGAGATTTTGAAAAAGTTGCATCAATTAGATATGGAAAGGCTGTTGAACTACAAAATGAGCTTTCACGGATGGAAAAAGAGCTTGGTGAAATGCAGAAGGATAAAAAGATGTTAAAGGAAGAGGTAGATGAAGAGGATATTGCAGAAGTTGTATCAAAATGGACTGGCATTCCTGTTAGCAAATTGCTTGAGGGAGAATTGGAAAAGTTATTAAAGATGGAAGAGAGGTTAAAAAAGAGAGTAGTTGGTCAAGATGAAGCGATCATTGCGGTAAGCAATGCAATAAGAAGAGCACGAGCAGGGCTACAAGATCCAAATCGCCCAATAGGCTCTTTCCTCTTTTTAGGTCCAACAGGTGTTGGTAAAACCGAGTTGGCAAGGGCACTCGCAGAGTTTCTATTTGATGATGAAAGGGCAATGGTAAGGATCGATATGAGTGAATTTATGGAAAAGCATTCTGTTGCAAGACTTATTGGAGCCCCTCCTGGTTACGTTGGATATGAAGAAGGAGGATACCTTACAGAGGCGGTAAGAAGAAGACCATATTCAATTATTCTTCTTGATGAGATTGAAAAAGCCCATCCTGAGGTATTCAATATACTTCTGCAGATTTTAGATGATGGAAGGCTCACTGATGGACAAGGAAGAACAGTTGATTTTAGGCAGACCGTAATTATCATGACATCAAACATTGGAAGCCAGTGGATTACTGATTTAGGTGAAAGAGATTATGAAGAGATGAAAAGTCGAGTTCTTGAAGCTGTTCGTGCAACATTTAAGCCAGAATTTATAAACAGGATTGATGAGATCATCATCTTCCGCTCCTTAGGTATGGAGCAGATAGAGAAGATTGTAGATATCCAGGTTGAATACCTAAGAAAGAGATTGCTTGAGAGAAAACTTGATATAAGACTTACTGATGGTGCGAAGAAGCTTATTGCAAAAGAAGGTTATGACCCCACCTATGGTGCAAGACCACTAAAGAGGGTGTTGCAGAAAAGGATTCAAGATGAGTTAGCAATGGAGATACTTGAAGGGAAATTTAAAGAAGGAGACACCATTGAAGTAGATGTAGATGAAACAGGTGAAAACTTAAAGTTTAAGGCTGCATAAACAATTATTTAGTAACATAAAAAAGGCAGGCTTATAGCCTGC
>JAFDIG010000228.1 GCA_019308145.1 Deltaproteobacteria bacterium
CTATGTCGCAATCCCTTATTCATCAGGGAATTCTTTCTAACAAAGTAAGTAAAGTTTTTTTAAGGGATCTGCTATTAGTTGTCGCAATCCCTTATTCATCAGGGAATTCTTTCTAACTCACCTATTGAAACCTTTTGATTTTACTACTAAAAAATTATCCTTTTTCATGGATAACACCAGCATATACCCTCTGTTCCATGAAAGCTTAAAAAATGGTTTGAATTCTTTAATGATTTCAACCATATGTGATTCATGGATTAAAATATGATACTCTAATAATTTCAATAGGTTATCTGTCATAGCTAAAAATCTTTATCATTCATGAACATTGCAATTTAATTTCACAAATATTTTGCTTTTTTTTATATATTTAGCAAAAAAATATGATTTTGTCTATTTTTTTTACCTTAATCCAGAAGTTTTTATACAATTATTGTCTCCTCATCCTCTGTTACAGTACCCCATCCTGATATATCTATATTTTCCTGACACTTTGCACATAAAAAATAGTACCTTACTGAATCCTCATTCATATCTATTGTTTTTTCAATTCTTTCCTTTATTTTAAGATACTCTTTTTCACCCACCCTGCATTCAAAAACAGATTTTTGAACCCTTCTTCCATAATCAAGTAAAATTTTTGCAACTCTGTTTCTTTTCTTATCATCTACTATATCATACGAGATAACAATATAATATGACATAGATTTTTACCTTATCTGATATGGCTGATAATTTTCTTCGCCTTTTAGATGACGAGCAAGCATCCTTGCTTGTTCTAAACATATATCTCTATATCTTAATCTTTTATCTAAAGGAATATAAAAAACCCTTTCTGATAAACGATTTTCAAAGTGAGTGATAAATTTCTTCATTCCCTCTGCTGTTAGGATAATTGGATAATCTTCTGGGGATGGATCCTCTAATTCTTCATCATCAGAAAGAGTACTCCTTCCATCTGGGATATAGAAATCATAAGGGGTGATCCATCTCCTGTTGATTACTCTAATAACAAGTGAATCTACTAAAACAGGTCTAAATTCCTCCATTAGATCAAGGGTAAGAGAAGGTCTTCCGTACTCCATTGCATGTAAACATCCTAAAAATGGATCCATACCAACAGTGTAGACAGCTGTTTGTATAAGATTTGCTAAAAGTGTATAACCTAAAGATAAAAGTACGTTTATTGGGTCCCTTGGCGGTCTTCTTGTTCTCTTTTCAAACCTTATATCATCTACTTTGAAAAGATATTTGAAGCCTCCAAAATAAGAGGCGGTTCCCTTGCCTTCAATTCCCCTTAGTTCGTCTAAACTTTTTGCATTATAGGTTCTTTTTTCCATCACTCTTAATTTATGAATCATATCCGCAATTCTTTCATCTTTTAGTTCATTGTTATAACGCCTAAGCAATACACGGCAGTTAAAAAGTTTGCCATAAACATATTTTTTACTCAAATTGAGGGCAAAATTTTGGTCTTCAAATCTTAAAAATTGTGCTCTTCTTAATACTATATTTTTGCTAAAACCTGAAATAAGTCTGCCTCTATATTTACCATGTATTGATAAAAAGACTGTATCAATCCCTTGAGAAAGCAAAAAAGAGATTATTGATGGAGTAAGTTGAATATTTCCCATTATAATAATTTGATCAAGATTAAATGCGTGTGTCCATTGAATAACCTTGCCAAACTTTTCAACAACTATCCTTCTTCCTTTTTTACGAAGAGATGATCCTTGTTCTGTAACATAAAGGATAGCCAAATCTTTTCCTCAAAGATCTAAGAAGTAATGTGGCTTTTTCTCATCACTATCTTTTATTCGTTTTAGTCTTCCCCATGGTGTTTTTATCTCATCAACTCCTGCCTGTTCAAAGAATTGATTTAATCTTTTTTCATATCTATCAATAAGTATTTCTAACTCCTTTATATCCCTTTTTACTTTTAAATATTGTTGCAAAAGCATTTGAAATTGCATAGAATCTACCATTCCTCCTATGGAACTTTTAGGGTGTAACTCTGAGATTTCATTTAGATGAAGAAGAGGGGTAGGGTATAGGTTCATCCTTAAATCAAAAAGACAGTTGCACGATACCTTTGTAGTGATTTCAGGGATCCTTTTTCTAATCTTTGCACAACTTATTGGGTTTCCTTTTAACCTGCTTTTTAAAAAATATTGTGCGTCTATATTTATACACTCCTTAAATAAGCTGTTTACCGCATCAACGCCATGAGAAAGAAGTCCTATTGTATGAGTAATAACTAACCGCTCATCATGTGTTAGCTCTCGTGTCCTAAATATTTTATCTACTATTGCCCTTAAAACTTCACATTTAAGAAGAAGATATTGAACCTCTTTATCCCTTTGAATATCGTACTCCTCAACAACCTTTGGAATGGATGTAATACCTTTTTGTTTAGGAGGTATAATTTCAACCTCTTGTTTTTCTTCTTTGCCAATAGGTATATCTTCCTCTCTTAATTCTTGAATAAATCTAAAGATATTTATTTTTGGGCATTGTTTTATATTTATAAGATAATCAAGTTGATTTTCTATTTCGTTTCCCTTTGGGTCGATAAAGAGGCTTCTTCTTCCTGATGTACGATGAATTCCAAGAGGAAGTTTTATAAGATTTCCTAAGCCATCTGATGGCACAAAACCTTGTTTAGGAAATATTTCAACATGTATTTCTCTTGGTATACTTCCCACTTTATGCAAGAATATCTTGCCAAACTTTCTTGCAACCTTTCCAGGAAGGGGTTCTTTTAAGAAGATCCATAAGTGGTAGCCTTTAAAACCGCTGTTTTCTAAGTATATTGGTATCTGGTATTGATGTGCTAAATCAATGAACAAAGATGCGGTTTTTAACATCATATTCATTGCCTTATCCCAAAGCTCTTTTTTTGAGATAAGCTTTGTGATAAGGGGCTTTATTAGATCAAAATCAAATGCAATAAATGTTACTGAATTATCTAATCTCAAAGGATAGATCCCTATGGTAAAATTGCCAAGTATATGGTTTTTTGCAACTTGAGGGGTAAAAGGTTCATGGATAGGTGTATAGCCGCTATTTCCTGTAGGGCTTACCCACTGTCTCGCATATACACCTTCTCTTCCAGAAAAAAGATGAACAAAACGAATGAGGTGATGTTCATCTGGTGAAAAACTTTTTACTATTTCTTTTGCCTTATCTTCTTTTTCTTCGTCTTGTTTAATACTTTTTATTAAGGCGAGGAGATATTTATCACCTGTTTTTTCATGTCCATTTTTTAAGGTATCAACTGCTTTTTCATACTCCTTAATCTCTTTAAAAAGTTCTGCAAGCTTTATATATAAATCCTTGTTAAGAGGAGAAATATCAATAGCTCTGTTTAAACATCTAACCGCTTTAGTTAAATCTCCCTGGTCCCAATATATTTCTGCTAATCTTGAAAGGGATATATAATCGTTTGGATCATCCCTTATTGCAAGTTGAAGCTCAAGCATAACATCTTTTATTAATCCCATCTCTTCAAGCAGATCAGCCCAGATAAGATGATATTTTGCATCAATGATTTGAGTTGTATCCCTTTTTTTGGCTATCTCAGTTGCCTCTTTTATCTTTTCTTCTTCTAAAAGTCTTTTTATTAACTCTATTTTTTCCATAATTTGTAACCCTTAAGTGATTAGTGGTGCTTGCCAGTTAAAGGATAACTCTTTTACAACTTCATCAAATTTATCAAAGTATTTTGCGATGAAATTATGGATTTCATTTGTCAGATTTAACGCAGTATCCTTTGTGATAGATTTTGTTCCATGTGCAAGGATTGAGTAGTTTCTTTCTGATATTAATCCTCTTAATTTGGTATTTTTAAAAAAATCTTTGCCAATGGAAATGCCTAGGTCCATTAAAAGTTGAAAAGCTTGAAACATTGCTAACTGTATACGATTATCTTTTGGGTTTTTTAGATTTTCTATCTGCTCTTTTAGATTTATTGGGACATTGTTTATATCAACATCACCAGTATCAATTGAGAATTCTTTTTTTAATATATATTGTGCTGTCATTTCTGTTAATCTGTATAACCG
>JAFDIG010000229.1 GCA_019308145.1 Deltaproteobacteria bacterium
ACATCGATGTTGTCAGCTAAACCAGATGCTGTTATTATTGCTACTGGAGGACGGGACTGTGTACCTTTCTTAAAGGCGGCAAAGGCAACAGGCTTTAATAAAAGAGTTCCTTTTTTTATGCATACTGCAACAGAATTATCTACACTCAAACCTCTTGGTTTAAATGCTCCAGAAGGTGTTTTAGGAACTTCTAACTATTATTTTTATTATCCTAAAACAAAGGAAAACAAAACATTTGTTAAAGAGTTTAAAAAAGCCTATGGGAGATATCCTGCTGTTGGGGCACTTTATGGTTATATTACAGCAAAGTTTATAGCAAAAGCTTATAAAAAAGCAGGGAAATTTGATACTGAAAAATTTATCGATGCTATGGAAGGACTAAGTGTCAATAGCCCTGTTGGTAAAGTAACTATGCGGGCTTATGACCATCAGGTCATGCTTCCTATGTTTATGGGCGTAACCAAGAAGGTTGCTGGCTACAATTTCTTAATCGCTAGTGATATTGTAACAATACCACCAAAAGATGTTATGCCATCTATTGAGGAGATAAAAAAGGCAAGAGGTAAATAAAATCAATTTATGAAAATTTCTATTCCTCTTTGATCAGGACAGGAAAGACTTTTATAGATATTTTACCTGTCCTGATCTTTAAAAAAGATGATTTTGGTTTACAAAAATTTTTTACTGTTAAGCTACTTATTTATTTTATGGATAGAACATTAATTTAAATTAATATTTAAGGATCTTATGATGATCACATTAAATATTACGATATCTGGTTTGTTTCAACAAATTCTTGTAGGATTAAGTAGAACAACTATTTTATTTATTGTCTCTTCTGGCATGAGTCTTGTTTTAGGTGTACTTAGAATTCCCAATGTCTTCCATGGTTCTTTATATATGATAGGCGCTTTTTTAGCTTATTCTTTTGCTAATTTTCTTGGTGGAAGCATTACAGGTTTCTGGTTGGCATTAATTTTAGCCCCGTTAGGAGTGGCTTTCATAAGTTTTATTGTGGAGAGAGGAGTTTTCTGCCGCTTATATGAAAGAGAACATTTAATGCTCCTTCTTTTCACCTTTGCCTTTATGCTTGTTTTTGGGGATCTTGTAAAGCTTATTTGGGGCTCTGACTATCGATCTTTAAATGCTCCGGCTGTTTTACAGGGTTCATTTTCAATCTTTGGATTACCCTTCCCACGTTATAACCTCTTTTTACTTGTAATTGGTCCATTGGTTGCTTTTGGTTTATGGTTTCTAACAAACAAAACTAAGATAGGTAAAATCTCCAGAGCAGCTGCAGTTGACAGAGAAATGGTAGGAGCGGTTGGCATAAATGTCAGCTGGGTCTTTGCTTTTGTATTTATTATAGGTTGCTTTCTTGCTGGTCTTGGAGGCGCTTTGGTTGCTCCAACCCAGAACATCACTCAAGGGATGGATCACTCTATCATTATAGAGGCTTTCCTTATTGTTATTATTGGAGGTCTTGGTAATATATGGGGAGCATTGTTGGGAGCTTTGATCTTTGGTTTAACCGATTCTATTGGAATATTGGTCTGGCCTCAATTTGCTATTGTTTTTCCTTATATTGCTGTTGTTACTGTGTTGATTTTTCGCCCAAAAGGATTGCTTAAATCAGTTTGGTAAGGAGGAAGTTTTTTGTTTAAAGGATTGATTAATCGCTTTTCATTTTCATTCCTTATAGGATTCACCATTTTATTTTTAATCCTACCCCATTTTTTGCCAAGATTTTATATCTATTTTTTCTCTTTGATCTTTGTTACAGGCCTTTTAGCTACCAGTCTCAATATGGTTTTAGGTTATGGTGGAATGTATCAATTTCATCATGCTGTTTTTTATGGTGTAGGTGCTTATACTTTTGCTTTGATGTTGATAAAAACCAATCTTTCACCGATTTTTGCTTTCATAGCAGCTCCTATTGCCTCTGCTATTATAGGATTGATCATGGGGTTGATCTGCGTTAGATTATCAAAGCTTTATTTCGGTATGCTTCAAATCTCATTAGGTTCCTTGGTTTGGGCAATTGTATTTAGATGGTATTCTTTCACAGGTGGAGACAACGGTATTCATGGGATCCCTATTCCATCAATCATTTCATCAACCAGTAAAGCCTATTACTTTACCTTTATTATAACTTTGATTAGTCTCATAGTTATGTACATGATAGTCAACTCACCATTTGGAAGGATCTTTCAAGCTATTAGGGATAATCCAGAAAGATCTGAAGCAATTGGCGTAAATGTTAAGCGGCATCAGCTAATTGGTCTTGTGATTGCTGCTTTTTTTGGAGGTATTGCGGGAACTCTTTTTGTGGTTGTAGAAGGATCTGTCTTCCCTGATCTGATGTTTTGGACATTCTCGCTTGAGATTCTTATCATGTGTTTACTTGGTGGTTGGTTTACATTTTTAGGACCTTTTTTAGGTGCATCCATAATCGTTACACTAAGAACAGTTATAGGTATATATACTGAATACTGGACTCTGGTTTTAGGGATTATATTAATGCTTTTGATCTTCTTTTTACCTGAAGGGGTTTTAGGTTATTTTACTGAAAAGTATAAAGGGCGTTTCAAAACACCCATTGTTAATAAGGAATAAAAATGTTACATGTAGAAACTCTCCAAAAATCCTTCGATGGTTTTATGGCAGTAAGTGATGCAAACCTTATAGTCAATAAAGGTGAAATTATTGCTGTAATAGGTCCTAATGGTGCTGGGAAAACAACCTTATTTAAACTTATCACTGGCCATCTTAAACCTGATAATGGAAAAGTCTATTTTAAGGGTGAAAACATTGTAGGATTACCCCCTTATAAGATTTGCAAAAAAGGGATTAGTTTATCCTTTCAAATTGTGAATATCTTTAATCGATTGACAGTCTTTGAAAATGTTCAGGTTGCGATACTTTCTTATCAAAAAAAGAGTCTTAATCTTTTCTCACCAGCTAAAAAACTTGCCATCAAAGAAACAAATGAGATCTTAGAGAATGTAGGCCTTATAGATAAAGCAGACAATATAAGCGGTTCTTTATCTCATGGAGATCAGAAGGTTTTAGAAATTGCAATTGCTTTAGGAAATCATCCAGAACTATTAATCCTTGATGAGCCAACTGCTGGGCTGTCCCCTGAGGAGACATCTGCTACAATCGAACTTATAAAGCGTTTAAATAAAGATTTAGGACTCACTATTTTGTTTTGTGAGCATGACATGGATCTGGTCTTTGCCATTGCTGATAACATTATGGTTATGCAATTAGGGAAAACTATAATTCAAGGAAATTCTGATGAGGTAAGATGTAATACTGAAGTGCAAGAAGCCTATTTAGGAGGTGGAAGTGATACTTGAAGTAGAAAATATCCATACCTATTATGGGCTTAGCCATATTTTGTTTGATGTTTCTCTTAATGTTAATAGCGGTGAGATAGTTTTATTATTAGGAAGAAATGGAGCAGGGAAAAGCACAACCATGAGATCTATTATGGGTTTAACTCCGCCACGACAAGGGAGTATCAGATTCAAAGGGGAAACAATTACAGGTAAAAAGCCTTACCTTATTGCACGGCGTGGTATAGGTTATGTACCAGATAATAGAAGAGTTTTTGCTGATTTAACGGTTGGCGAAAATCTTGAGATATCTGAAAGGAAAACCAAAAACAATGCGAGATGGAATAAAAAAAAGGTTTATGAATTTTTCCCTGCTTTAAAAGAAATTGATTCTCGTAAGGCAGGTTTCTTAAGCGGTGGAGAACAGCAGATGCTCGCTATTGCAAGAGCACTTATGACTAATCCCGAGTTCCTTTTATTAGATGAGCCAACTGAAGGACTTGCCCCTTTAATTGTAAAAGCTTTAGAAGATCAGATCCTTAAGCTAAGAGATGCTGGAATAAGTATTCTTCTTGCAGAACAAAATGTAAAATCTGCTTTAAAACTTGGTGATAGAGGCTATATTATTGATGATGGAAAGATCGTCTATCATGGTGATATTAATGACTTGAAAAAGAATGAGGATATCAGAAAAAAATATCTTATGGTTTGAA
>JAFDIG010000230.1 GCA_019308145.1 Deltaproteobacteria bacterium
AACGATATTTTTATATAAAGATGTTACTTTATAACCATTTTTAAAAAATCATTGTTAAGGCTTATCTAAAACCCTTATTGTAACAATTCTTTCTATTAAGGAACCTTTTAGGCTTCCCTTCCCAAGGAATAGATCTGATACTACAACACGATTTGTTACCCTTACTATATCCTTATACCATTTATGTTCTCGATACCCCCACGTAGCATGAATAACATAAGGTTTGTTATTGTTTATTCCAAGGTAAAGCATAATGTGGCCTTTTAATCTTAAAAGGGTGATACCAGGTATGGCTTTTTGTTTAATAACTATTAATCTTTCATCTATATTTTGATTTTTGCTAAAGGTTGCAATAACTCTTCCAACCTTAGCCTGGGCTTTTGAGTTTCTCGGAAGAATAATACCAACAGTTGAGAAGATTTCATGAATAAATCGAGAGCAATCTTGTTCTCCAAAGCTTCCTCCCCAGCCATAAGGAGAATTTAGAAGTTTAAATGCCTGTTTTATAATATTTCTTTGAGTGTATGGTAAAAAACCTTTGCTTACCTGTTCTTTAGATATATATCCATGGACAAGCTTTAACAAACCATTTTTATTTCTAATAGGGATCAATACTTCTACTTTATCACTTCCTATTAAACTTAACATAGGAAATCGAGTGCCCATCCTGGCGAAACCATAATATTTAGTAAGATCTGGATCTAAAAAGATGTCACCTTTGCGTTCGGTTATTATCACAAATGGGAAATGGTTGATATAGCTTTCAACCTTTTCTTTGCTACCTATTGCTACCATTTCTTTTTTTATCCAACCTTCACTTAAAGGGGTTATACAGAAGAGCCAATTATCATCTTTACTGTTTAAAAGAACAGCAACTGGTGTTCCAATATCTAAGGAGTTCATCAAAAACTTATCAAATGATATATTACCAGGTTTTGAGAATGCTTTGATATCGGTTGGAATTGATCTCTGGTATGTATATGATACAGTTAAACCATACCTTATTTTTATATCTGAAGGTAAACTACTTAAAGGAATATTTTTCATTATATCTTTATAAAATGAACTAATAATCTCTCTACCATTTAAATCAAATAAGGATTTCTTTTTTAAATAATTTATTTTTTCTAAAACCCTTTTTTTTACATCAGATGCCTCCATTATCATAGGAAGATCTGATATATCTTTGACAAGATTTAAATCCTCTTTAATATGTTTATTTAATCTAAAAATTTCTTTATCATTTAATATAAGTTTATCAGGGTTAGTTATTTTCCCGACCCAAAAGCCAAAAGTGTTCATCTCTTTTTTTACATCTGGCAAAAGAGTTGGAGAGCTATAGTATAAGAGCTCTTTTGGGGCACAATATGATAAAGATATTATTAGAGCAGCTATAGCCAATAGCTTTAGGTAAGAGGTTTTCATATTGATTGTTACAATACCATAAATCGCGCTAATTTAGCAATATATTTTCATTACAGGGGTTTTCCTATTTTTCTAATTTGATACGAGTTTTTAATGGAAAAAGATATGAGTTAGCCACTTTTCTCATCTCTTAAAAAATTTAGGGCTTGAATTTTAAACTCATCTTTTGTATTTTTAAATCAATTTTTATTTTACAAATTTATAAAAAAGAGAATAATCTTTTTTTAAAGAAAAAAATTTAATTGAACGGCTAATTCTTTATTCTATAAAGATGCTTTAGGGAGAAAATAAATGAAAAAGTTAAGAAAGATGATCTTTGCTTCTATAGTAACAATTCTATTGTTAGCATCTATTTTCTGTTTCGGTTGTTCAAAAAGTAATAATAAAGAATCCAAAAACGTTAAAAACAATAAAGAAGAGAAGTTAAAAAAGGCGATTGAACTATCACAAAAAACATTATCTGAGTTTGAGACTGGTAAAACTGCTGAGGTTAAATTTGTAAAAAGTGTAAAACTAAATCAAGAGGTTAAAGTTGAGTTTAGATTTAGGGATTACTCAGGTGTACCAAAAAAGGTTTCATCATTGAAAGAGTTAAAAAAATATCTCAAATCATATAAAGGAAAGGCATATTTTAGAGTCAAAGAGTTTGGCAGGATTGATAAAATAGGTTCAAAACAAGCAAGGCCTGGCAAGATATTCTACTATGCGATTTATGATTTTAAGGGTTTTCCTGATAATCCTTGTGGTAAGATGATCCATCCTTCTGTGTTTAGAGAAATAGGTTGGGACCCTGCACCGCAGTTAGTTATTATTATAAAAGGTAAATCAAGGTATTCTTCATATTTTTATAGTACCATTTTCGAAAAGGAAAGAGGCATAAAAAGAGTGTCGGGTCTTTCTCTAAACCAGCCAAACTGGGTTACTTTAGCTGCTGTTTGGTATAAAAAAGAGGTAAAAAAACCTATTTTTGCTATCAAATATGTAGACCCTAAAGGGAAGATAAAATATATTAAGGTTAAATACTAAGCATATAAAAAGGAGATATTATGAAATTTAACGTAAAAGTCATTTTTTTATTAATATCATTTTTATTAACGATCTCGCAGACTGCTATTGCAGCAAATCTTAATAAAGAATTAATAAAAGCAGCAAAGACGGGTAAAACCGGTAGAGTAGAAGCTTTACTTAAAAAAGGTGCTTCTATAGATGCAAAAGATAAATATGGCCAAACATCGCTTATGTGGGCAGCAAAAGAAGGTCATGTTGATATTGTTAAGTTACTGATAAAAAAGGGGGCTTTTGTAAACGCAGAAAACAAAGTAGGATGGACAGCCTTGATGTGGGGAGCTGGAGCGGGTAATATTGAAATTATTAAAACCTTGATAGATAATGGTGCTAATGTCAATGCAAAGGCAAAAAATGGTATAGATGCATTGATGGTTGCAGCAGGTGAGGGGCATACTGATGCTGTAAAACTCTTGCTTGACAAAGGGGCTTTTATTAATGGAAAGAATAAAATAGGTGGAACACCATTAATAGTGGCAGTTGGAGCAAAAAAAATAGCAACTGTTAAACTTTTGCTTGATAAAGGCGCTGATGTAAATGCAAAAACAGTTGAAGGTGGTACACCATTAATGATCGCCTCTGGTAGAGGATATAAAGAGATTGTAAAGATCTTGTTAAAAAAAGATGCTGATCCAAATTTAAAAAGCAATGATGGGAGCACAGCCTTGATGATGGCATCATATAAAGGGTATCCTGAAATTGTAAAACTCTTGGTTCAAAATGGGGCTAAAATAGATTTAAAAAACAAGGATGGTGAAACAGCCTTGATGATGGCATCATATAAAGGGTATACAAGCATTGTAGCTTTTTTGTTATCCAAAGGGGCAGATCTTAATATAAAAGATAATGAAGGCTGGACAGCCTTGAGGTTTGCATCAAGAAAAGGATATAAAGAAATTGTTCAAATGCTTAAAAATGCTGGAGCGAATTAGCTCACACTTAATTTTTTAGCGTGAACAATTAGTGATTATCTTTTTTATCACGATTTTTAAAACGAATTTTTCTTGCACGCTCTTCAAATCTTTTTGCTTCTTTTTCTTTGCCAAGCTTTTTATATAACTCTGCTATATTTTCAAGAACAATAGCCAGAATAGGATGTTCTGATCCGAGAGTTTTTTCAAAAATTGAAAGCGCACGTTTATATAGTTTTTCAGCTTTATCATATTTCCCTTCGGATTTATATACAAGAGCTAAATTGTTTAAAGATGTAGCTACATGCAGATTATTTTTACCAAAATACTTCTCTCTTATTTTAAGTGCCCGTTCATAAAGTGGTTCAGCCTTTTTATATTCTCCCTTGGCTCTATAAAGCCCTGCTAAGTTATTAAGAGATGTTGCTACTACAGGATGATCTAATCCAAAAGCCTTTTCTCTAATTTTAAGTGCCTTTTTATAAAGAGATTCTGCCTTCTTATATTTTTCTTTAACCCTATAAAGCCCTGCTAAATTGTTAAGCACTGTTGCCACAGCAGGATGATCTGCTCCAAGAGCCTTTTCTCTTATTAATAAAGCTTTTTTGTAAAGTGGTTCAGCTTTGTCGTATCTACC
>JAFDIG010000231.1 GCA_019308145.1 Deltaproteobacteria bacterium
TCTTTATATTAAACCTGGTGTAGCAGGAATTGAAAATTTTATCCCATCAATAGGTTTTGAAATGGAACTTAAAAGAATGGAAGAGTTTTTTAAATATTATTTTTTAATAAATAATATAAAGATGATCTCATCTTGCCAAATCGATATAGAATCTTCTTGTCAAGCAACATTTACTGGAAGTATACGCAACCTTATAAAAGGAACTAATCTTATATTTCCTGAAGGATATCTTTTTAGAGAATTGAAAAGAAAATCCCATGTAAAATTAGGTGTAAAGCTATCTTTCAGTATTTCAAAGACTTTTTATAAAATTTATGTTGAACCACATCCTAAAAATGGAAACTTAAATCTTGTCCGCTTTTCCTCAAAATCAGATAATCCCTTTCCAATGGAAAGGGCTATGAAAGAGATAAAAGAGCAAATTGATTTTTTTGCAAAACATATACCTCCAATTTTACCCTAAACTTTTAGAAGATTTGACTACACCCTTTATTTTTGATATAAGTAAGTTTAAAGGAAATAAAATTTTTATCAGGGAGAGATTATATGTTTGGTTTAGGAATAGGAGAACTAGTACTGATTTTAGTAATAGTACTAGTAATTTTTGGTGCTGGCAGGCTTCCTGAGGTTGGATCAGCATTAGGAAAGGGAATTAGAAATTTTCGCAAAGCCACCAAAGAGCCCCCAGAGATAGAAGTGAAAGAAGAAGAAGATAAAAAGCCAATAGAAGAAAAGAAAGAATAGATTTTTTTATAAAAAATTTTTTAAATTGGTTTTCTATTAGCAATGGAGCATATTGTTTTTATTGGAATGGGCTCTAATAAAGGGGATAAAATATCTAATTTAAGAAAAGCTTTAACTGAATTAAATAAATCTCCAAAAATAGATATAGAAAAGATTTCAAGCTGGTATAGAACCGCACCAAAAGGTTATGTTTATCAAAGCTGGTTTATCAATGGAGCCATACAAATCAAAACCGCTTTTTCTGTCTATGACCTCCTTAAGTTTCTAAAAAATTTAGAATATAAGATGGGCAGGCGAACCTCTTTTAAGAATGCCCCAAGATTAATCGATCTTGACATCCTTTTTTATGATGATAAGGTTATAAATGAAGCTGAGATTTCAGTTCCTCATCCAAGAATTCCTAAAAGAGCGTTTGTTTTAGTCCCTTTAGCTGAAATAAATCCTGAATTAATTCATCCAGTAACAGGAAAAAGAGTTGTCCAGCTTATTAATGAGCTCCCAGATAAAGAACTGAATAATATTCTTCCTTTTTAAATAAGAGGTTTTATGTTACGCTATATCATTTTTATACTTCTTTTTTATCTTTTTTACAAACTTCTTCGTTCTATTCTTTCTTCAAGTTCATCTAAAAAGGATCTTAATAAAAAACCTGCAATAACCGAGGAGATGGTTCAAGATCCAAATTGTCATACTTTTATCCCAAAAAGCAGCGCATACAAAAAAAGGATTAATGGAAAAACTGAATATTTTTGTTCTAAAGAATGCTTTGAAAACTATAAAAAGAAAATAAAGGGGTAGTCGTTGGAAGGCTGGATGGGGAAAATTTTATGGGTGGATCTCTCTAAACAATCCTTTCAAATAAAACCATTAGATAAAAATATAATCAGAGACTTTATAGGTGGAAGAGGTTCAGGAGTAAAAATCTTATATGACCACCTAAAAAAAGGAACAGATCCCTTCTCAGAAAAAAATCTTCTTATCTTTGCAACAGGACCATTAACAGGGACACCTGTTCCAATGTCCGGTAGATTTTCCGCTATTACCCTATCTCCTTTAACAAAAACAATTCTTGATTCAAATTGCGGCGGAAATTTTGGCCTTCAACTCAAACATGCTGGATTTGATATGCTGGTAATAGAAGGAAAAGCAAAAAAAATTATATATCTTGCTATCACTCCTGATAATATCAAATTTGAAAATGCAGAAGATTTAAAAGGAAAAACAACAATTGAAACACGAAACATAATAGAAAAAAAAGAAAAGAAAAAAGGAAGCGTTGTTACAATAGGGCCTGCTGGTGAAAATAAAGTAAGATTTGCTTCTGCTGAAAATGATGGCAGATTTTTAGGTAGAGGTGGCATAGGAGCTGTAATGGGCTCTAAGAACTTAAAAGCAATCTATGCTAAAGGTGATAAAAAAATAAAGGTTGCTGACCCAAAATCATTAGAATTCTTTATTTATGAATCAAGAAAATGGTTAAAAGCAAACCCTATTACATCGACTGGTTTGCCTAAATTCGGTACAGCAGTACTTATGAATATCGTTCATGAGGCAGGGATATTGCCAATAAACAATTTTAAGAGCAATCAATTTGCTTCTGCCTCTGATCTTTCAGGGGAAGAGGTTACTGAAAAACTTTTTATTAAAAAAAGGGCATGTTATCGATGCCCTGTTGCTTGTGGTAGAATTACAAAAACATCAAGCAAACAGGGTGAAGGGCCAGAATTTGAGACCCTTTGGTCATTAGGGGCACTATTAGGTATAAACGATATCTCTTGGGTGGCAGAAACAGGTTATTTATGTAATGAATTAGGACTTGATACTATATCCGCAGGATCAACCATAGCTTGTGCAATGGAGATGGAGGAAAAAGGTTTTATCTCTGTTGGACTTAAATTCGGAAAAAAAGAAAATATCCATAAGGTTTTAAAAGATATTGCTTTTAGAGAAAATATTGGTAATGAAATGGCTGAAGGAAGCCTTCTTTTTAGCAGAAAATTTGGCACTGGAAATGAAAGTATATCAGTAAAAGGATTAGAATTACCAGCCTATGATCCCAGATCTGCACATGGAATGGCTTTAGCATATGTTACTTCTAATAGAGGTGGCTGCCATTTAAGAGCATATATGATTGCTCCTGAGTTGCTTGGCATACCCAAAAAAATCGACAGATTTTCTGATAATGGTAAGGCAGGTCTTGTTGCGGTTATGCAAGATTCAGCAGCAGCGTCTGACTCCTTAATCATCTGTAGGTTTGCATCTTTTGCTATATCTGATGAGTATTTTTCAAGACTTTTAAGTGCGGTTACAGGAGAAGATATATCAACAATGAATTTTCGTCTTATTGGGGAAAGGATTTTTAATCTGGAACGGCTATTTAATCTTAGGGAAGGATTCTCATTTAAAGATGATAACCTTCCTTCAAGGCTTATCTTAGAAAATTTAAACAAAAAAAGAAAAATTAATATAGATAAAATGTTAAATGAATATTATAGATTTAGAGGATGGGATGATAATGGAGTTCCAACATCTAAAAAATTGGAGATGTTAGGATTAAAATGAGTCTTTTAAAAGAGTTTTCAAGGATTGGAAGAGATCTTTTTTTATCAGGGCTTGTATCATCACATGGAGGTAATATAAGTATTAGGGCAGGTGATAAAATCATAATCACCCGAAGAGGCTCAATGCTTGCTCACCTAAACAAAGAAGATCTTATAGAAACAGGGCTTTATAAAGATGATAGTGGAATCATTATGGCATCAACTGAGATTATAGTTCATAGGGCTATATATTTTAACACATCTGCTTTAGCTATAGTTCACTCCCATCCACCAGCTGCTATTGCATTATCCCTTTTTATGGATGAAATTATCCCTATTGATTCAGAGGCTTCTTATCTTCTTCACAAAATCCCTGTTATAGCCACTAAAGAAACAATAGGTTCAAAAGATGTAGCAAATATAATCCCAGATTATCTACAAGAGTATAAAATAGTAATGCTTAGAGGTCATGGCGCTTTTTCTATTGGGGATATTTTGGAAGAAGCATATATGTTACATTCTACCTTAGAAAATGCGTGTAGAATCATCGCTTATGGGAAAATCTTTGGTAATGCCTTTAAAGAATATAGAAAAGATGGTGATAAATATACAAAATGGTAAATAATGAACAAGATCTTTCTTGTGCAAAATAAAAAGATGAATAACAATACGAAATTAAGAGAGCTTAAATCTCAAATAAAGATCAACCCAGAAAAGGTCTCCATAGCTTTAGAGAACTTTATT
>JAFDIG010000232.1 GCA_019308145.1 Deltaproteobacteria bacterium
CAGCAGAAACCGTACCAGAATATTCTGTATCTTCTCCAAGATTAGGCCCTTTGTTTATTCCTGCTATAACAAGATCAACCTCTCCTTTTATAAATCCAGAAAGCCCAAGATTAATACAATCAACAGGTGTCCCGTCAACCGAGTATATACCTTCTTTAACCTTTTCTATTCTTAAAGGACGATGGATGGTAACAGCGTGTGAAATACAACTTCTCTCTCTATCAGGGGCAATAATTATAGTTTCGCCTAAAGAAATTAAGCTTTCTTTTAAAATGATTACGCCTTCTGAATTTATACCATCGTCATTAGTTATTAGGATTTTAGACATGAAACTAATATAGTAGGTTCAAGGAATCATTTAACAACAAGAAACTATAGAGATTCTTAACCTTCCGAAAATTAAATTAAAATTTTAATATCTCATTTGTTGGTCGGGGCGAGAGGATTTGAACCTCCGACCACTGGCACCCCATACCAGTGCGCTACCAGGCTGCGCTACGCCCCGAATTAGTTTTACTATAACCTTTGCAAAAAACATTTTTTAGTTTTAATTAGTTCACAAAAGAAAAATAAGTAGTAAACTAATTAATTCCAAAAAAATTAATACTTATTAAAACAAATGAATGTGTAAGTAACTATTAAGAAATTTTTATGAAGTACAAATAGTCCTTGGAGTATATATAATAAAAAAATAATAAGAAATAAAGTTAGTAAATTTAATTTTTTATAAAAGTTACTTTAAAAGTTTATAAATTTCTTTTAACCCTTTCTTAATCTCCTTTAACGCTTCTTTTGTTTCGTCATCTTTAAAACGAAGTTTCATTTGCCGTTCTTTTTTATTATATAGCATCTTGCTTATCTGCTTTTTCGCTCCAGCAATAGTAAACTGTTCATCATAAAGGAGTTTTTTTATCTCCATTATTATTTCAAGATCGCTTCTTCTGTAAAGACGCTGATGAGACTTCCCTTTATATGGTCTTATAACCTTGAATTCAGATTCCCAATACCTTAAGACATGAGGTTTTAACCCTGTTATCTTACTAACTTCTCCTATTTTATAGTATAGTTTTTCTTTTGTTAGGAAGTCCATTTTTAGCTATTTATTGCCTTTTTTAAACTTTGACTAGGTTTAAATGTTAAAATCCTTCTTGCAGAAATCTCTATCTCTTTCCCTGTTTGAGGATTTCTTCCTCTTCTTGCTTTTTTATCTTTTACTACAAAGTTACCAAATCCTGATATCTTAATCATTTCTCCTTCTTCTAAGACCTCTTTTATTATTGAAAAAACAGTATCCACTAATCTTGCTACCTCTTTTTTTGAAAAACCAACCTTTTCATAAACATTGCTGATTATATCAACTTTTGTCATGGTTTCCCCCTTTGAGTTGATAAAAACGCACTTTATTTTTTAGCAATTTCAATAAGTTGAGAAAACCCATCCTGATCATTTATAGCCATATCAGCAAGAACCTTTCTATTTAATGTAATATTAGCTTTTTTTAATGCATTCATAAAGTGGCTATAACTTATTCCATGAGCGCGAACGGCTGCATTAATCCTTGCTATCCATAATTTTCTAAATTCCCTCTTTTTTACCTTTCGATCCCTATAAGCATAAGCAAGAGCTCTATGAACTGCTTCAGTAGCAGAACGGATAAGCTTGCCTCTTGCCCCTCTATATCCTTTAGCTAATTTTAATATCTTTTTTTTCCTTTTTTTGCTTCGACTTGCTTTTTTAACCCTTGGCATAATTTAGACCTCTAACTCCTTTCATCTACTTCATCTATTTGGAAGAAGACGTTGAATATGCTTAACATCACTTTTACTTATGAACGTAGAAGCTTTAAGGGCTCTTTTGCGTTTTGGGCTCTTTTTAGTTAGAATATGATTAGCAAAAGCCTTGGATCTTTTTATCTTTCCTGTAGCTGTTAGTTTAAATCTCTTTGCTGCTCCCCTGTTTGTCTTAATTTTTGGCACCTGTTCCCCCTTTTAATAAATTCAACTTAGGTGAAAAAACCACCACCATATTTCTTCCTTCTAATTTTATCCCTTGATCTAATTGACCTATATCTTTGACCTTTTCTATTATTTTATTAATAAGCATTTTGCCTATTTCAGTATGAACTATCTCCCTCCCCCTAAAAATAACAGTTACTTTAGTTTTATATCCTTTAGTTAAAAACTCTTCGATCTTCTTTATTTTTACCATAAGATCATGCTCATCCGTTCGTGGCCTAAGTTTTATTTCCTTAACTTGAATTATAGCCTGTTTCTTTTTTGCTTCTTGAGCCTTTTTGCTTTCCTGATATTTAAATTTACCATAATCCATTATTCGGCAAACCGGAGGTATAGATTTTGGCGAAACTTCAACGAGATCCATATCATATTGTAAAGCAACTTCTAAAGCTTCTTGTAAACTTAAAATTCCTAATTGTTTTCCATCTGGATCTATCACTCGGACCTCCTTAGCCTTAATCCCGTTATTTACACGAATCTTTTTTCTTATTCCTATCACCCCCTCTTTCCCTCAATGATTTACCTAAATTTCATACCTAATTATATTATTAAAAAAATTTTTATAAAAACTTTTAGTTTTTCATTATTACATATAAAATGTAATCATATTCTTACTTTCTTCAGAATAATAGAATCAAACTAAAAATAGAACCCCTCTTTTTTAATTATCATTAGCCGTTTTTAGAAATATTAGAATTTCTATAACTTTAAAACTTTGATTAGTTTTGAATTTTTCAGTGTTAACTAATTAGTTAAACAACTTTTTTAAACAATAACAATAATAATAATACCCTAAATCTTAAAAAAATCAAGACTTTTTTAGAAAAAATATTTACAAAAAATTTTTTTATTTTTTATTTATTTTTCAATAGATTTAAATAGAAATATCAACTTCTTCTTTAAGTTTTTTTATAAACTCATTGATATTTATGGATTTTATTTGTTCTCCACTTCTTTTTCTGACTGTTATATTTTGCTGAACCATTTCATTATCACCTAATATTATCATATAAGGAACTTTAAGTAACTGGGCTTCCCTAATTTTAAAACCCAATTTTTCATTACGAAAGTCTGCCTCAACTCTTATGTTCGAATCTTCTAAAAGTGAAAAAATCTTTTTCCCATATTCTAACTGACGATCAGTAATAGTAAGAACTTTAACCTGAACAGGAGACAACCATGTTGGAAACGCACCTGCATAATGCTCGATTAAAACAGCTATAAATCTTTCTAATGAACCTAAAATGACACGGTGAAGCATAACAGGACGATGTTTTTTATCATCTTTCCCTATATAAGTTAAATCAAACCTTTCTGGCATGGTGAAATCACATTGAATAGTAGCACATTGCCATTTTCTACCTAATGCATCAGTCAGCTTAAAATCTATTTTAGGGCCATAAAAAGCACCCTCACCTTCATTAATTTCATAAGGAAGATTATTATTTTCTAAAGATTGTATCAAAGCTTGAGTTGCCCGTTCCCAATCTTCATCAGAGCCAATAGATTTTTCTGGTCTTGTTGAAACTTCCATTTCATATTTAAAGCCAAAAACTCCCATTACATCCTGGACAAACTTTATAATTCCTTCTATCTCTTCATTTAACTGATCTGGGCGACAAAGGATATGTGCATCATCTTGAGTAAATTCCCTTACACGTGCTAATCCATGTAAAACACCGCTCTTTTCATGTCTTAGGACTCTTCCAAGCTCAAAGTATCGTATTGGTAAATCTTTGTAACTACGTATTTGAGATTTATAAATTAACATATGCGCAAGGCAGTTCATGGGTTTAATCCCATACTCAACATCATCTACTTTTGTAAAATACATATGTTCACGATAAGTTTCATAATGTCCTGATCTTTTCCATAGATCTACCTTTAATATTTGTGGACCGATTACGATTTGGTATCCACGTTTTAAATGCGCCTTCTTCTCAAAGTCTTCAATAATAGTTCGCAAAAGTGCCCCTTTTGGATGATAAATCACAAGTCCT
>JAFDIG010000233.1 GCA_019308145.1 Deltaproteobacteria bacterium
CTTTCTCAAAAGGAATTAGATATTGCATTTGCAAGTTTTAAAAAGCTTGCAGATAAAAAGAAAGATGTTTATGATGAAGACCTTGAATCTATTCTATTGAATGAGGTCTATAAAATACCAGACAAATACAAACTCTTAAATGTAAATGTAGCTTGTGGAACAATTACCATTCCTACTGCAACTGTGCAGATGGAAGTTGATGGAAAAATCTTAAAGGAAGCAGGTTTTGGAGATGGGCCAGTAGATGCAACATATAAAACCATAAAAAAGATCACAAATTCAAAAGACAATCTTGTAAGGTTTTCAGTTGCTGCTATTACAAAAGGAACAGAAGCGCAAGGGGAGGTAAGCATAAGGATTCAAGAAGGGAAGTTCACAGCAACAGGCCAGGGAACAGATACCGATGTTATAGTAGCAAGTGCTAAAGCATATGTTGATGCATTAAACAAGCTTCATTATAGGAAAAATAAAAAAGAGATGTTAAAGAGTAATATATAAGGAGATCTTATGGGAATGACTATCACAGAAAAGATTTTAGCAGCTCATGCTAATTTGGATGAAGTAAAGCCAGGTCAGCTGATAAATGTTAAAGTAGATATTGCTATGGGTAATGATGTTACAGCACCAATTGCTATAAAAGAGTTTAAAAAAGTAGGGGCAAAAAAGGTCTTTGATCAGGCAAAGGTTGTTTTTGTAGCTGACCATTTTACTCCTAATAAAGATATAGCTGCAGCAATACAGTGCAAGAACATTAGGGATTTTGCAAAAGAGCAAAATCTTGTAAATTATTTTGAAGGCGGAATATCAGGGATAGAGCATGCGCTTTTGCCAGAACAAGGATTAGTTGTTTCTGGTGATTTAGTTATAGGAGCAGATTCGCATACTTGCACTTACGGTGGAATTTCTGCTTTTGCAACTGGTGTAGGAAGCACAGATTTAGCAGCAGCTATGATAACAGGGGAGATATGGCTTAAAGTTCCTGAAACTATCAGATTTGTTTATAGAGGTAAACTAAAAAAATGGGTTGGTGGAAAAGATCTAATTTTATACACGATCGGGAAGATCGGTGTAGATGGTGCACTTTACAAAGCAATGGAATTTACAGGTGAAACTATTTCTGATCTTGAGATATCAGGAAGATTGACCATGGCTAATATGGCTATAGAAGCTGGGGCAAAAAATGGGATATTTTTGCCTGATGCTAAAACTTATGAATACATGAAACAGAGAGCTAAAAGAAAACCGACCTATTATGATTCTGATTCTGATGCTGTTTTTAGTGATATTATTGAATTTGATGTGTCAGATTTGGATCCTGTTGTTGCATGCCCTCATCTTCCTGAAAATGTAAAAGATGTGAGAGAGCTTTCCCATGTTAAAATAGACCAAGTCGTTATAGGAAGTTGTACTAATGGAAGAATAGAGGATTTAAGGGAAGCAGCGGAGATTTTAGATGGAAGAAAGGTAGCAAGTGATGTCAGGTTTATTATTATTCCTGCTACCCCTGAAATAGTTAAGCAAGCTTTGAGTGAAGGGCTATTAGAGATATTTCTGGAAGCAGGTGCTATTGTAGGGCCTCCTACATGTGGTCCATGTTTAGGAGGGCATATGGGTGTTTTAGCAGAAGGTGAGGTAGCTATAGCTACAACTAATAGAAACTTTGTAGGAAGGATGGGGCATCCAAAAAGTAAGGTTTATCTTTCTAACCCTGCTGTAGCTGCGGCAAGTGGTATAACTGGTTATATTACTCATCCAGACGAGGTGATATAATTTTAAGATAAATTAAAGAAACTTATAGGTTACTTAGTTTTGCTATCTCTTGCATAATCTTATTAACAAAAGATGTTTCTTTAATTTTATCATTTATAGAAATGGGTAAGCCAATATTTATCATAATACTTTCTCTTGGCTTACCCTTTTTATATTTTATACCAACTGGTATAAAAGGGATAAACTTCTCTTTTTCCTTTTGATACTTCAAGATCATTTGAATCAATCCAGGCCGTGGGGGACCTATTTTATCAGGATAATAGGTTCCTTCAGGAAAGATAACAATAGGTATTTTCCTTTCATTAATGAGATTTAGAATGGATCTGAATGAACTTTTTGTTGAGGAAGGTGATCTTCTATTAATTGGAATCCCCCCAAGACGGGAGAGAAAAAAATTCAAAAAGGGATTTTTAAAGAGCTCGACCTTTGCTACATAAAACATTGGCATGTTTACAGAAATAGCGATTATTGGAATGTCAGTCCAATATTGATGCTTTGGGGTCATGATATAAGGGGTTCCAGATGGTATATTTTCTCTACCTTTGATTTCTATCCTATAAAGGCTTTTAAAAACTATATTTGTAAGAAGCTTAGTTGGATAAAATAAAAAAGGGGATATATGAGGATTAATTTTTTTTGTCATTTTTTTATCTTTATTGCTCTCTTTATCCTCATTTTTAAAATAAATATAAATCTTTTTATATTTTATTCTATTTTTTCAAAATAATGTTTTTCTAAAATCTCATTTATTTGCATCTTTAATTCTTCTGGTTTATCCTTAAGTGCACCCAATAAAAGCTCTCGACCTTCATTTTGGCGACTTTTAAGAAGGGTTAATAATGCTCTTCTTTTCTTTTCTGAATTATCATCTTCTATAATAATTTTTATCAATGGCTCTATGATTTTTTCAGAATTAATAAAGCAAAGGGCAAAGATTGCTCTATAAAGCACTTTATCATTTGTTTCTTTCATAATAAGATCTATAAGAGGTAAAACAGAATCTTCAGATTGTATCTCCATTAATGTGTTTACTGCTTCCCATCTGATACTGTAATCATCATGTTCAAGCAAAGGGATGATCTTTATAATTGCTTTCTCTGATCTTATCTTCCCCAAAGACATTAAGGTTGTTTTTTTTATTTCAAGTTCCTCATCATCAAGAAGTTCTATTAAGAAGTCATCCTCTTGTTTCATTTTCTCTTTTCCCATAAGGAATATAGCTCTTACCCTTTTTCTTAATGTATCCCCGTTTTTTGCTACCTCTTTTAAAAGGTTTCTCCCTGCCATACTTTTTGTTAAGTGAGAAAGTAGCATAGGGGATCTTCTGACATCTTTTGCTGTTGTATCTATTAGATTCCTTAGAGAAGCTTCAATATCTTTCTTTTTTTCTAATGGAAAGCAAGATAAAAACTTATCAAAAAGTATTAAACTATCATCTAAGCAGAGTTCACCGTTCAACATACAAGAGAGTTTTTCATCTGCTTCAGTGATTAAGATTTCCATATCACTTAAAGAGAGTTTGCACTTTACCTGATTTTTTTTAATAATTGCCTCAAATGAGTCATGGAATCTTTTTAATATTCTTTCTCCATTGTAACCTACCATATCCAAGATCCCTAAAAGGGTTAATGTTTCTAATAATGTCATCAAATCCTCCTTAATTATTCTTTAATAAAAAACAGACCAATTATTAATAAAGTTTAGGCTGAATTATTTTAGTTTGAAAAAACAAAATCCCGTTTTTCATAATTTTGATTACTATTATGTTTAGTGTACATCAATTTTTTTAGGAGTTAACTAAAAAATTAAAGCGGGAGAACCCGCTTTAATTTTTTTTATTTTTCCATGATATATTTTTTCATGATTGATTTTTTTTCTTCTCTTCCAGGGCTTTTAGCACTTTGTCTGGGGTAACAGGATAATCTTTGATCCATACCCCTACTGCATCATAAATAGCATTTGTAATAGCTTGAAACATATTCATTGATCCATAAAGACCTGCTTCTTTTGCGCCAAAAGGTCCTTTAGGATCATTACTTTCCACAATTAAAGGTATGATTTCATCTGGCATATCAACTGAAAGAGGAACTTTATATTCAAGCATATTAGGATTTAACATCCTTCCATCACTCCAAAGATGTTCTTCCATCAATGTGCCTCCAACTCCTGCAGCACCTGCTGAACCTTCAAATTGTCCTTCAATAGCAATAGGATT
>JAFDIG010000234.1 GCA_019308145.1 Deltaproteobacteria bacterium
GGAGGAGGTGGTGGCGGTGGGGGAGGAAAGGGAAATCTACCAGCCAAAAGATTAGGGGCTAATGCTATTATAATCGTTATGAACAATAAAAAACTAAAAACCTTTTTCATTTTTCCTCCTTTTTATCTTTTAATTACAATGGGCTTATATACTTTATACATTTTTTCTTTGAATTTCAATCTATTTCTTAAAAATAGTTTTTAGGATGATAACACCTCCTTTTAACAAACAAAAATTTATATGCAAATTAGAAGGTATTACTTCTTTATATCAAACTCTCCATCTAAAAGTTCTGTAAGCACACCTGAAAGTTCTTTAGGTGGATGAATAAATGCATACCTGTTACCAAAAAGCTTTCTTGGTTTATTATCAATAAGTTTTGCACCTTTTTCTTTTAGCTCTTCAAGGGCTTTGTCAAGGTTGTCAACCTTATAAGATATAAGAAAAAAGCCCTCACCTTTTCTTTTTATGAATTTTGCAACCTCTCCATCAGGGGAGGTAGATTCCATAAACTCAATTGCTACATCCCCAATGTAATAGCGAGCAACCTTTATTTTTTCGGAATCAGCAATATATTCAACATCAGGAACAAGTCCTAACGCATCTTTATACCTTTTTTTTGTTTCTTCGAGATCCTTTACAGCAAAACAGATATGATCGATCTTTTCGATCTTCATCTTTTCTTCCTCATATATTGATAGAAAAAATAATCCTTTTAGAAAAAGGTTCTATTTGCTTGGTTACATTTCATGAATCTTTCCATCATCTGATATATAAAATGAACGGTTACTATCACCATCCATCCAGAAGGGAGGTGTTCTATCTGTTTCTATATTACCATTATCTTCATATATAACCAGATAATAGTCATCCCTTACTACATCGTTAAAATTATTATACCAGTCATCATCAAGAGGATTATATTCGTCAAGCATGATAGAGCCAATAAGAATACCTCCTGTATATGTATGAAGTTCAACTCTGTAAAAATGGTCTACATCATAATTATAAACATAGATAGTTGATTCATCCCAGCTACTATCACCTCCACCACATCCAAAAAGGATAAATAAAGATGATCCTAAAAGAAGAAAAATTATTAAAATTTTGATACCTTTTTTCATTTTGCCTCCTTTTTAAATAGTTAATCTTAAAAAAATTTAGACAATCTATTAGCTTTTACGATCCACCATGATATTTAACTCTTTTATTTTACGGTGTAAATTTATCCTTGTAGTACCTAACTCTTTTGCAGTTAAGGTGATATTGAAGTTATTCTCTTTTAATTTTTTTTCAATCAAAAATTTTTGGAAAACTTCTGTAGCCTCTTTCAATGAGTTTGTTTTTAAATATAAGGAATTAGCTGCAATATCAACTTCTTCTTTTTTGACTAAAAAATTTACATCTTCCTTTGTAATGGTTTCTGATGGTGTCATTATAACTAATCTTTCAATGGTATTTTTAAGTTCCCTAACGTTTCCAGGCCAATTATACTCCATAAAAAGCTCTAATACCTCTGGTGTTACCTTCTTTAGCTTTTGGTTATTCTCTTTAGCAAAGAATTTGAGAAAATAATCAACTAAAAGAGGGATATCCTCTTTTCTTTCTCTTAATGATGGAACATGAAAAGGTATCACATTTAATCTGTAGTAGAGATCTTCCCTAAAATTTCCTTTTTCTATCTCTTTTAAAAGATTCTTATTGGTTGCGGCAATAACCCTTACATCTACACTAATGGTTTTTATTCCTCCAACTCTTTCAAATTTTTGTTCCTCTAAGAGTCTTAAGATCTTGGCTTGAGTCTTTAAGCTCATATCTCCTATCTCGTCAAGAAAAAGTGTTCCACCATTGGCAAGGTCGAATTTTCCTCTTTTCATGGATGTTGCACCAGTAAAAGCACCTTTCTCATGACCAAAAAGCTCACTTTCTATAAGTTCCTCTGGAATAGCAGCACAATTAACTTCTACAAAAGGTTTATCAGCTCTTTTACTTTTTAAATATATTGCTCTTGCGACTAACTCTTTACCAGTTCCATTTTCACCTGTAATAAGGATCCATGCATTAGTTGGAGCAGCCCGTTCTATCTGTTTTTTTAATTCAATAATTGCTTTGCTCTTGCCAGTTAATTCATAACGTTTTGATATCTTGTTTTTTAAGATGCGATTTTCCTGCTCAAGCTTTTTATATTTCAAAGCATTATTTATTGTTAATAAAACCTTATGTAAATCTAAGGGTTTTTCAATAAAATCGTAAGCCCCCATTTTTATTGCTTTTACTGCAGTTTCAATGGTTCCATGACCAGTGATCATTATAATATTTATATTTGGAAATGAGTTTTTTAAATATTTTAACGTATCAATGCCATCCATTCCTGGCATCCAGATATCAAGCAAAACAAGATCTGGCTCTTCTTCTGAACAGATCTTTATTGCATCCTCCCCTGTTTCAGCTTGAGAAACCTTATAACCCTCATCATTTAAAACGCCTGTTAGAGAATGGCGTATATATTCCTCATCATCGACAATTAAGATATGTCCTTCCATCATTGATCATTTTTTTGTTCTTGTTTAATTGGCAATTCAATAATTACTTTTGTGCCTTTTGGTTTATTATCCTCAAATCTTATTCTGCCATTATGATCTGATATAATAGTATTCACTATGGCTAATCCTAACCCTGTTCCTTTTTGCCTGGTTGAAAAATAAGGTTCGAGCAATCTATGTTTTGCCTCTGGATCTATCCCCTTTCCATTATCTCTTACTTCTATATATACCAACTCCTTTTCTTTAGCAAACATTGTCTCAACCTCTATCCTTCCTTTGCCATTTAAAGCAGAGATACTGTTTTTTATAAGGTTTATCATTACTCGTTTTATCTGTTCCCTATCTATATCAATCAAAGGAAGGGTTTTATCTTGTTTAAATATAAATTTAATCTTTCTATGACTCTCTTTGAATAATATAATAGCCTCACGTATTGTATCGTTTAGATCATCAGGTATAGGAAGAGAATGTGGCATTCTTGCAAAACGAGCAAACTCATTTACAAGGTTTTTAAGTTCCTCAACCTGATGAGTTATTGTTTTGGTGCAATCCTCAAATATCTCTTTATCATCTCCAATCTTGTCAAGATATCTCTTTTTTAACCTTTGAGCAGAAAGTTGGATAGGAGTTAAAGGATTTTTTATTTCATGGGCTATCCTTCTGGCTACCTCTCGCCATGCTTCTATTCTTTGAGCCTTTAGTATATGTGTAATATCATCAAAAACAGCTACAATTCCCATAGGAAGGTTTTTATCATCCCTTAACCTGGTAAGATGAACAAAAAGTGTAAAAACCTTTTCTTTAACCTTCAAATTGATCTGTTTTTCAACTGTATCAGAGTTGGATTTTTCCATTTCGTTTTCCAAATCTTTAATGATTTCATGATATTCTTTATTAAATATATCTTTATATTTTTTCCCTATATATCTTTTTGCTTCTATTTCAAGAATTTTTTCAGCCGAAGAGTTAATTGTAGTTATTATGCCTTCATTATCAACAGAAATAACACCAGCAGCAACACTTTTAAGCACTATTTCCATATACCTTCTTCTTTGTTCTAACTCAATATTTGTAGCCTTTAAATTTTCTGTAGTTGCTCTTATTTTTTCTCTTTGTTCCCTTAGATCTTCTGTCATCTTGTTAAAAGCAGTAACCAATGAACCTATCTCATCTTTTGAAGATAGGTCTAATTTTACATCTAATTCGCCCATTGCTACTTTATGGCTTGCTTCTGCTAATTCTTTAATAGGGACAGTGATCTCTTTTGCCAAAAACATGCCAAACCAGGTTGCAGAAAATATAATAAGCAAAGTAACCAAAAGTAATGTAATAAAATAGGTTGTTTTTATTGGTTTTTTTAATATTTTTAATTGGCGATATTCAGAAACAGTTTGAGAAATTTCTCCCATCTTTTTTACAAGTGACAAAGGA
>JAFDIG010000235.1 GCA_019308145.1 Deltaproteobacteria bacterium
TCGCTCAACGGATAAAAGGTACGCCGGGGATAACAGGCTTATCTCCCCCAAGAGTTCACATCGACGGGGAGGTTTGGCACCTCGATGTCGGCTCATCGCATCCTGGGGCTGAAGTCGGTCCCAAGGGTTTGGCTGTTCGCCAATTAAAGCGGTACGCGAGCTGGGTTTAAAACGTCGTGAGACAGTTTGGTCCCTATCTGTCGTGGGCGCAGGATATTTGAGGGGATCTGTCCCTAGTACGAGAGGACCGGGATGGACGAACCTATGGTGTGCCAGTTGTCACGCCAGTGGCATAGCTGGGTAGCCACGTTCGGAAGGGATAACCGCTGAAAGCATCTAAGCGGGAAGCCCACCCCAAGATAAGATATCCCATCCTGGTGGCAACACCGGGATTAAGACCCCAGGGAGACTACCTGGTTGATAGGCCAGATGTGTAAGTCCGGTAACGGATTTAGCAAACTGGTACTAATAGGTCGAACGACTTGACCATATAAATTGCCACCCTATGAAGTTTTGTCTTCCTTATTCAATTGCATTGATATATCTATTCCCCTTTTTGGGGAACGGAATTTTCTGATATACTAATTTTTGTCCGGTGACTATAGCGGAGGGGAAACACCCGTTTCCATCCCGAACACGGAAGTTAAGCCCTCCAGCGCCGATGGTACTGCAGGGTTGCCCCTGTGGGAGAGTAGGACGTCGCCGGGCTTTGATAGTTTAAAAACCCTTCTTATTTAGGAGGGTTTTTTATTACTTCATTTATCCTCACTTTTTGAACCTATCTTTTAACATCTTCTTTTTTCATTGAGATTTCTCTGAATTATGTTAATAATATAGTCAAGGAGAGATACAAACTTGTGAGCTTTCCTGTATCGCTTTTTTATTCAAAATAATGCAAAACAGTAAGCTATCTGAAAATATGAAAGGTTAAGAGGTAATAGATGTTCTGGAGGTAAGAGCATGAAGCAATATAAAGTTATCATAGAAAAACATGTAGATGGATATGTGGCTTATCCAGTGGGGTTAAAAGGTGTGGTGGTAGGTCAAGGAGATACTTATGAAGATGTTCTTGCTGATGTAAAATCTGCCATCAAATTTCATATTGAAACATTTGGTAATGAGGTATTAGATTTTGAAACCCCAATTCTTGAGGTATTTGTTGCTGAAGCAGGGGTATAATCATAATGCAAAAATTTCCAATAGATGCCCCAAAGCGAAAAGTTATTAAAACGCTTGAAGCTTTAGGTTTTAAAATGGTAAGAGAAAAAGAGTATATCTCTATGGTACGAGAGGAATCAGATGGAACAAGGACACCTTTAACAATGCCAAACCATTCCAAAATAAAGGCATCCACATTAAGAACAATCTGTACACAGGCAGGGATTACAAGAGAAGAATTTCTAAATGCTTACAATAGAGCATGAAAAAGGAGAATATTTTTCTTAAAGTAATAATTGTAAGATGTAAAATATTTCTTTATGAACAATTATTGTCTCCATTGAATCATTGATAAATCTGAGGAAGATATAGAACCTTTAGAAGAAAGGGGGAGGTTATTATTAAAGCAGAGGAAGAGTTTAAATCTGGGGAAATAATTATGGCTTTTTGGCAAATATAATTTTCTAAAGGTGCATATTATAATTATATATTTGATGTTGTCTTTTCTGTAAATTCAACCATTCTTAAAAGGGTAATGTTTAATTTTTCCTGATATCTTAATCTTTCATATTGATAAATAACAAATGGTTTATTAATTATATTATATCTGTTTAATTTCTCTATTTTTCTATTTACTCTTCAATAAATACATGCTATTTTATTATAAAATTAGGAGATTAAGATGTATCGTTTCTTTATCGTTTTTTTTATATCTTATTTGTATCTTTTCTCTTTCTCACTTCATTTATTTGCTCAATCATCTTCTCATTTTCCTTGGAAGTTAGGGAAAAAATATATATATATCTTTAAAAAAGATAATAAGGATGTAGGATTTTCAACATTTATTGTAAATGTAGAAACTATTGATAAAAATAAAGTTTATGTAATAAAAGAAAAGTTAAGTATTGTTAGTAACAAATTCAAACAACTTGGTAAATCAATCCTTTATACTGATCTTAATGGTATGCCTATAAGATATGAGAAAGATGTAGAATATAATTTTCCTGAGATCCCTTTTAGAAGTGGAAAATATCATATGATATCTATCTTTAGTAAAGAGAAGGTCTCTTCTGAAATAACAAAAGATGGGAAACCTTTCTGGAAAGGGGATATATATCTTTTTGAGCCAGTTTTTTGCTTTGATAACAACTTTATTGGCAAATTTTCATTTCTTTTATCGATGGTAAATTTAAAAGATAAAAAAACGGTTATAAAAGTCTTTAATTTTGATACAATGGCAGTAAAAGAGATATGGCTTAAAAAAGAAAGAAGTAAAAAGGTAAAAGTAAATGGTAATATTTATCGATGCAATATAATGAAGATGTTTTTAAATGGAATCAAAATAGGATATCTATGGATAACAGAGAAAGGGCAACTCCTTGTTGATGTTGAAAAAGATGGAAGATTGGTTATAACAATAACAAATCCTTAAAGATTATATTCGACTTTTTTGTCGAAATTTAGAAGGGCTTCGACAATAAATTACATATAGAAAACATAAATGGTAACTAAAATTTATAAATAATTTTTATAAATTAGACTTTTTTAATAGATTTTAAAATATGGCATATCTATTGCAAAATTATCAATATATTGACATTTCCTTAAAATTATGTATATAAAAAATAAAATGAAAAAATTTTTTTTAGTCTCTATTGCTATCTTTTTATTATATTCTTTAGCGTTTGGGGAGGATTCAAATAAAAGAGGGGTTATACGCTTTAAAGGGGAAATGAGGTTTTATCCCTTTAATATTCCAAATTTAACTAAGGACCAGATAGAAAAATTAGCAGCTTTGCAAAGCAAATTTATTATTGCTGTTGCTCAAATAAATAGTGATTTAATTGTGAAACGTTTTGAATATAAAGAGATGATCTTGCAAGATATAGCAGATAAGGAAAAATTAAAGGCTAAGGAAAAAGAGATCATTAACCTTCAACTTGCCCTTTACGAGAATATCCTTCAATTCAATTTTGAACTAAGAAATATATTAACTCCTGAACAATTTAAACTCTGGCGTACCAAATCCACAAAAATACCTTTTCCTAAAGAAAAAAATCGATAAATGTTTAGACATACCAAAAAAAAGAGGATAAAACTTTGGTTAAGCCCTCTATTTTTTGGTGCTCTTGTAGCCATTGTTTTAGCCCTTTTTGTTATCAACAGTATATATAGCCTACAGCGTACAGAAAAAACACTAATAAACCTTATAATAGATGATGGGTATAAAATTCTCCATAACATGGAGAAAGGGGTTAAAAATATTTTCTCATTAATAGATATAGTAGAAAGATCCCCTGGTAGTGCTATTCTTTCTCGTAGATATTCATACGATCTTTTCTACATAGATAATGCTGTTGGACAATATCTTTTAAGTACTATATTTATGATTGATAAGATGGAAGCAAAAGAGGGTCTTAGTCATGATAAGATGATGCAAATCCTAAAGCACAGAGGGATCACTTGGGGCAATATATATACTAAGAAACAACTTAAAGAAAAAAAGATTATACGTTATATCCCTCATTATGACGCTATTGCAAAAGGGAAGAAAAAGATTATTTTAGATATATTTAGACGTTGGCCAAAAGGAAGAGATTCTTATGTGATAGCTGCTGTTAGAAAGTTTAGTGAAGGTTTAATTGTGCTTGAGTTAAACGAAAACGATATGGAACAACTAAAAAGACGTTTTGCACTTCAAAAAGTAATAGATGATATCAAAACAGGTCGGGATATAGTATTTGCATATATATTAGATAAAAATGGGAAGATTTTGGCTCATTCAAAGCCTGAATTTTATGGGGAGACA
>JAFDIG010000236.1 GCA_019308145.1 Deltaproteobacteria bacterium
AAAAATCTAATAGAGATATTTCAAAACCTAAGATAAAAGATTAAATTATTTTTGTTATATTAAAAATTGATTTATTTAAAGAAATAATAGGATTATATTTTAATGAAAATCCTTCTTATATTTCCAGGATTACATCATTCCTTAGCTAAAAAAAAGAGACGACACAAGGAATTTCAACTTATTGGAACAACCCTTCCCACTCTTGCTGCTCTTACTCCACCTGATATAGAAGTAGAGATACTAAATGAGTATAATCATCCTGTAAACTATGAAACGGATGCAGATATAATAGGGATAACCGTTATGACATCTCATGCCTCAAGAGCTTATGAGATAGCTGATGAATTCAAAAAAAGAGGAAAATTTGTAGTATTAGGGGGTATTCATCCAACAGTTTTACCAGAGGAAGCTTCTAAACATGCAACAACAGTTGTTATAGGAGAAGCTGAAGGTATCTGGGAAGAGCTATTAAAGGATTTTCAAAATGGAAGAGTAAAAAAATTTTATAAGGCTGAACGTTTCCCATTGCCTCATGAAATTCCAATCCCAAAAAGGGGTGCACTCGATCCCAAAAGTAGGGGGAAAAGATTGTTTTCTCCAAAAATTGAGATTATGCAAGTCTCAAGAGGATGTCCTTATAATTGTGATTTTTGTTGTGTTACAAAATTTTTTGGTAACACCTATCGTTTTAGACCAGTTGATTCAATAATTAAAGAGATTAAATCTTTAGGTAAAATTGATTATCTCTTTTTTCAGGATGATAATATAGTAGGTAGTAAAGCCCAAGCAAAGGAGTTTTTTAAAAAACTTATACCACTTAAGCTTAAATGGGCAGGTGGAACAACCCTTGGTACTTTACAGGATGACGAACTTTTAGATCTCATGAACAAAAGCGGATGTATTACCATGTTTGTAGGGATTGAATCCTTAACCATTCCATTTGCAAAAAATAGAACTTATCTTGAAGATAGACTTGAATACTATTATAAAACAATAGAGAAACTACACAATTTCAAGATAATGGCTTATGCTTCTTTTATTTTTGGTTTTGATACAGATGATACCAAAGTGTTTGAAAAAACAGTAAGATTTGCTCAAGATGCATGTTGTGAAGGAGCAGCTTTTCATATCCTTACTCCTTATCCAGGCACAAAACTTTATGAAAAACTTGACAAAGAAGGAAGGATTTTTGTTCGCGATTGGCAGTATTATGATGGAGAACATGCAGTATTTCATCCAAAGTTGATGAGTGCAAAAGAGCTTGAAGAAGGGTTTGAGTGGGCTATTAGAGAATTTTATTCAGTAAAATCAATTGCTAAAAGAATATGGGGATCTCGCACTCGCCCCCTTTTTGCCATTCCATGGAATCTTTTTATCTATTTTGATAGAAAATTTAATCATCAATAATTATAAGTCTATGAAGGGTCAATTCATGAGTTGCCCCTACTTCCTTAGCCCCTACATTTCTTATGAGTAAGATTCTCTATTAAACAATGTAGGATGGGATTTTATATCCCGCTATAATATATACAAGATAACAGGCAGGATGCCTGTTCTATCGGGGGTAGAGGGATCTAATCTCTAAATGGGGGCACAGACATCCTTGCCTGTGGTTATATATAATAGCTTAAATTAAAAGGAAAGTTTCCTTATTTTATAATTTTAAGATTTTACATCCACCAATAAAAGAGAATATTAAATGGTTACAGATTTCCATCTTCACAAAGCAACTCCTCTCTATTATTCATGTATGCTTTGCTATCCATTTGTTTTCTTTTTTTCATAAATTTTTTAAAAACAATTGATTTTTTAAAACAATTTGATATAATTAGTTGTAATTTAGTTAAGTCAAAAGAGACTTAAGAAATGGCGAGAAATGATCAGGTAATAAGGCAGATAATAATACTTCAGATACTTGCTAATAATACTGAAGGATTAAAAGTAGATGAGGTATGGAAAAGGCTTCCAGAAGATTATAGAGTCAGCAAAAGAACAGTTTACAGGGATTTACAATCTCTTGAAGCTGCTGGGTTTCCATTGGAAAACTCAGATGGAAAATGGAAAATAATAGAGGAGAGCAAAAAATATGCCCCTCCTTTACCTTTTACCTTTGATGAGTTATCAGCTCTCTATATTACAAAGAATTTTCTAAAACCTTTAGACACCACTCCTTTTGCTCATATATATAAAACTATATATAAGAAGATAATATCAGTTCTTCCTAAACGTTCTATGGAATATCTTCACAAGTTAGAAAATACTTTTTCAGTAAGCTTTGTTGGGACTAAGGATTACTCAAGATCTCATGGGGTTATTAAAAAATTGATTTATGCAATTATGGAAAAAAGAAAGGTATCAATATTTTATTACTCTTTTTTGCATGAATGGTTTAAGGAATACTTTGTTCTTCCATTGCATATAGTATATTCAGCAGGCGGACTTTATTTGATAAGCTATTCATATGATGCTAAAGAGTTTAGAACCTTTGCCATAGAAAGAATCCAAGAGCTTACTGTAACAAATGAGGTATCTAAAGAAGAAATAGAATTTTGTCCTGATGATTTTTTAAATTCAACATTTGGAATATATAGTGAAGGGAAAAAAGTAGATATACAGGTATGGTTTCATCCATCACAAACCAAATATATTACTGAAAGGGTTTGGCATTCTACACAAAAAGTTGAGAGGCTAAAAGATGGTTCATGTATATTAACCCTTTGTTTAAACTCTGAGTTTGAGTTTTTAAGATGGCTTTCAGCCTTTGGACCAAAAGCAAAGATCTTGGAACCAAAATGGCTTATAGAAAAGTTTAAAAAACATTTAGAAGAGACAAAAAAGGTTTATTCAAGCTTATGACCTTATATGTCATCCCTTTTTCCTAAAATAAGAAAAATTTCTTAATAGAGAGGAGAAAGGGATGAAAAAGAATAAAATTTTAAAAGAGTATCTTAAAAATATTACCATAGGTAAAAGAAAACAATGTAAGAATTTAACCATCTTCCCAATATTATATTCATCTTATAACCTTTCAGATTATATCACCCTTGATGAGGCATTAAATAACGAGCTTATTGAAATTGAGGAGATAGATGAATCAGGGATTGTTTCAGAGATCAATGTAACAAATAAATCTCAAAAAAATTTGCTCCTCTTTTTTGGAGAGGAATTAATAGGAGCAAAACAAAACCGTATAATAAATATCACCATGTTGATTGGCAAACAAAAAGCTGTTAGAATTCCAGTAAGTTGTGTTGAAGCAGGAAGGTGGGAAAGCAGAAGCAGAAAGTTTGGCTCTGATGAGATATTATCACCTGTTTTCATGAGGGCAAAAGGAATAGATGAGCTTAAAAGATCTGCCTTTAAAGATAGAAGATATCATCTTAATCAAGGAAGGGTTTGGGAGGATGTTGATGAAACGCTTTATTCCTTAGATGCTTACTCTTTCACCAGCGACTTAACCGAAGCATATAAAAAGAAGGAGTTAGATTTTGATTATTGTTTAGAAGCCCTCCCTTATGAAAGAGGTGAAGCAGGCGCCATATTTTTTATAAATGGAATTTTATATGGATTTGAAATATTTGGCAATGCAAATATCATGAAAAAAATCTATGATAAGCTTTTAAAAAGTTATCTGATAGATGCTTCAACTTATGAAGAAGATGAAATGAATAAAGATGTTATTGATCTTAATATTATCTATAACTTGATTGATGATGTTGCTGATTCAGATATTGAGAGCTATAAAGGTATTGATTTAGGGGAGAATATATTCATCAAAGGAAAAATAGTAAAAGGTTTAGGATTTATTTATGATGATCATATTCTTCATCTATCATCTTTTCCAAAAGAGATGAAAGAAGAGAAGAATTTAAAAAGCAGATTTGCATCTCAAAGAAAAAGGAGGAATTTATTTTAGAAAGGTATTATGAAAACAAATTTAGGATTCAAAGAAGAGCTAAAT
>JAFDIG010000237.1 GCA_019308145.1 Deltaproteobacteria bacterium
TTTTCCAATCTTCCTCAATTCTTTTCTTCTTTTTTTCAACATCTGCTTTAAATTCCTTTGTTTTCTCATATTCTTTTTCTAAAAGCCTTCTTTTCTCTATTATCTTTTTATACTCTTCTAAAAACCTCTCTTTTTTTGATAACATTTCAGCTGTTTTCTCAAGAGTATCAGCCTCTTCCTCAACAACTGCTAATATAGGATTTTCAATGCCTAAAATATTTGCATGTTGATTTGTTAGAGCCTCATAACGTTCTATTTGAGATTTAACCTTTTCCCTTTTTTCCTTTTCATCTTTTAAAAGGTTTTTAATCTCTTTTATCTCTTGAATAAGTCTGTTACGAGTAATGTTTATCTTTGCAACAATTTTATTTCTAAAGAAAAGGTAACCAAAGTTTAAAAAAAGAAAAAACAAAAATATTAATGATCCTGTAAACTTCTCTCCTCTGAAAAAGAGATAACCTGATATGCCCATAAATATAACAAAAACAAATATTGGCCAAAAAGGAAGTTTATAAAAACTTAAGGGTTCTCTCTGCTTTGCTGATAATTGCGATTCTAAATCCTTTATTCTTTCCTCAATATGAGAAAATTCACTTCTAAGTCTCTGATAATCTGGCAATGTTACCCTTAATATTTTGATCGCTTTTTTCTTTTTTACAAAATCTTCCCTTTTTATCTCTTTAATATCAGCAAAGGCGTCAAGGTTAACCCTTGCCTTTGCCTCTTCTTCCTTAAGGAGGGTAAGCTGTGAGTTTTTTTCACTTAATCTATTTTCTACATCAGTTAATAACTGGTTTATATCTTGAAACCCATCATTAAACTTTTGAACTTCATCTCTCCTTGATATGGAAGTATCAAGGGTTTTTATCTTATTCTCATCCCATTCAACCCCTAATTCTTTTATATCACTTTTAAGCTCTTTTTTAGCATCTTCTAATTTTTCTTTGATAACAAAAATATCATCAAAAGCAGAAATAAACTTATCTCTACCTCTAACTAACTCATTTATCATGATTTCATGGTTTATAAGTTTTATGTCAATCGCGATTGAATCAATCTCTTTTTTCTTCTCTTTTATGCTTGTTTCTAACTCTTCAATTTGACTGATTATATCATTTTCTTTATCAACCACTCTGTTCAAACGATGTATACCATCTGGTGGAAACTCAGGGATCTCTGCTAAATTTGAAAGTTCTTTTTCTGCATTTATAAGTTCAGTCCAATCTTCCCATGCCCTTAATAGGTTGTTAATATTAAAAAGTGCTGATTCTTTTTCTTGTTTTTCCTCTTTTAATCTTTTTATTTTATCAAATAAATCCTCTTTCTCCTTTTTTAGTTGATCATAACTTTCTGCTCTTTGTTTTATCTCTTGAATCTTTTGTTGTATCTCTCCTAATTCATCAAAATATCTATTAATATATGGTTTCTTACCGCTTTTTTTAAAGATATCTTCAGCTTTCTTTTTCAATTTCTTTTGTAATTCCAAAAGGGAACTAACCCCTGTGCCCATACTATAGATCCTGGATTGAATCTCTGATTTGTTTAAGGTTTCAAACTGCTCTAAATCATTTAAACTAAAAGCAAAAAGTGTAAAAAAGAGATCTCTTGAGGCATGTCCCAAAAGTCTTGCTAAGTCGCTCTCATCTCCTTTTGAACCATCAGGAAATGTGATAGTGACATTTTTCCTATAATCTGCAAATCTTTCAATAACATAATTAAGATTATCCCTATCACTTATTCTGATTCTTCCACCATGTTTTCCACCTTTTAAAGGTGGATAAGGATTTAAGGACTCCCTTCCAGTTGGAAAACCAAAAAGAATATAGCGGATAAAAGTTAGAAATGTTGTTTTACCTGCTTCATTATCACCGATTATTAGATTCAGGTTAGGAGAAAAATTATCATACTTATAATCGTGGAAGATTCCAAATCCTTCAATATGAATAGCATTAATTTTCATTAAACTTCCTCTATTAGAGCATCTATAAGATAAGCCTCAGCCTTATCAAGCATTGCTAATATCTCTTTATCTTCAACCTCATCTTCTAATATAGATCTGGCTTTTGAATAGTTACTAAAAAGAGGGGCAAGCAAAGATTTAAGCTCTTCTAAATTACTTGGATTCTTTTTATATTCCTCTATTAATCTTAAAAGATCACCTATAAAGTCCTGAGCTTTTATCCTAGAACTTATGTCAATAGGCGGTTTGACTTCGTTCTCTATTCGCTCAATCCATATAAATGGCAACCCTTGAAACTCCTGATTTATCTCTTCCTGAATAGCATCAAACATATCTGGATAATTTAAAAATTGTTTATATAAAGGAGAACGACCTAAAAGTTTTATTCTTATAATGTATGATAATTCATCATCTAAATATGGTAGATTACTCTCATTACGAATAAGATTTATAAGTTCATCTTCTTCATCAATTTTAGTAATGTCTATATCCCTATGGATCCATCTTATTCTATCTACTGGTATAAATTGAGGTTTAATCCTTAAAGAATTATCAACTTCAATTAAATAGCATCCTCTTTCCCCAGACTCACCAGGATCTCTTCCCTGAGGATTTCCAGGATATATAATGGTTGGATTTTCTTTTAAAATTTGTGGCTTATGGATATGACCCAATGCCCAATAATCCATACCAGATTTGATAAGATCTTCTATACTTGACTGCGCATAAGGTTCATGACCTGTATTTGTACCTATATTACAGTGAAGCAATCCAATGGAAAAAGGGGCTCCTTTTTCCCTTTTGAATCTTTTTGCCAGATTTTCTGTAATATTTTTCTGAGGAAAACTTATACCATGAATATGAGCAAGCTTCTGCCCATTTTTTATATAAGGTATTTTTTCAACATTTAGATTAGGATCAGAGAATATATAAACATGCTTAGGCCATTTAAGGGTAGCTGACCAGCCGTTTAAAGGATCATGATTTCCATGAACAATATAGGTATATATCCCTTTTTCTGAAAGACGGCTAAGAGCATCTCTAAATTTAAGTTGAGCCCTTATGTTTCTATCTTCACTATCATATATATCACCAGCGATGAGTAGAAAATCAACATGATGAAATATACATAAATCTATAATCTTATTAAAAGCTAAAAAGGTAGCCTCAAAAAGGGCTGAAGCTAACCTTTCATTAAACTCTTTAATACCTGAAAATGGACTGCCAAGGTGAAGATCTGCGGTATGTATAAATTTAAGCATGGGGCTTCATATAAACATAGATTGAGATTCTTTTATTATTTGGATACATCCAAGAAGCTATCCTAAATGAGATAAAAAATTAAGAATTTATTATTCGTTCTTACATTGCATTACTAACTAAATAATCAAATTGCAAGAAAAAAATCACCTCAGGAATTCTATACATTAAAATTTATATAATACATGCTTCACTTTTTAAGTACGAACTAATTAAAAAAAGGATTTTCATTATAATCCTTAAAATATGATTTACGAAGATAGTAAAGAGCCCCAGAGTAGAATTCAAAATTTTCCCCAAGTTGCAAAAAGAGATGAGCATCTTTTTGGTTTTCTTTTAACTTTATCTCTCCTACATCTAAATATGCCCTTTCTCCTTCCTTAAGATAAAACCCCAAAAAAGCAAGCTTTTCAACATATTCGCGAAAGATACCAGTCATAAAAAGTGTATAATCTCCTAAATGTTTTTTTATATCTTGCTGCCTTTTTAACAATTCTTTTTTCTCAGCAAGTTTATTTAATTCATGAAGCATATCTACTACGGTAACAAGTTCTTTTTTATATGAGAGATTCCGAGTAAGAGAAAATGTTACAAGAAGGTGAATAATATACTCTTCTATTGGCTGGTTCCTTACATGAAGGTCTTGGAAACTTCTTTTTACCAACCAACTGAAAAATTGATAAAGCTTTTCCATTTTTATCACCACCTACCTTAATAATTTATCTGTTTTTTTTAT
>JAFDIG010000238.1 GCA_019308145.1 Deltaproteobacteria bacterium
ATCTAAATTAATATATATACCTTTTTCTCTTTTGTCAAATACATTTATCATCTTCAAAGGGATTAAATAAGAAGAGTTATAGATATTTTATCGGATTAAGTAAAATTTTTTAAAAATAAGAGTATCCTTACTTGTGATCACATAGCAGAATATAAAGGTTATTGAGCTATTGTTAATTTTTTAATAATTTAATCTTTATTAATATCATCAAGCCCAAAAAGCTCTCTTATCACCTCTATATAAAGGGTAGAGTTAGCTGAAAGTTCTGCTCTTCTTAACCTTGTGGCTGGCTCATGAAATATCTTATTGATGATCCCTTTTGTCATAGCATCTATAGATGCCCGCTCCTTTTCTGATAAATCTTTTAACTTTGAAAAGGTTTTGTTTAACTCTTTTAATCTGATATCTTCCCATTTTTCTTTTAGAGATTTAATTGTTGGAATAACATTTAGGTTTTCAAGCCATTTAAAAAACTTTTCTACCTCTTCTTTTATAATAATTTCTGCTTTTTTTGCCTCACTTTCTCTATTTTTCAGATTATCTTCTACTATCTGCTGGAGATCATCAATATCATACAAAAAAATATTTGCGATTCTATTTACTTCAGGTTCTATATCCCTGGGAACAGCAATATCTATCATGAATATAGGTCTATTTTTTCTTTTTTTCATGATCGGTTTTATCATATTATAAGTAATTATAAAGCGAGGAGATGCGGTGGAGCTTATTACAATATCTACTTCTTCAAGTTGTTCCACAAGTCCATCAAAAGAGATCGGATTGCCTCCAAAGATAGATGCAAACTCCTTAGCTCTTTCTATTGAGCGGCTTGTTACAACTATCTTCCCTATATTGTGAGATATAAGATGTTTTACTGCGAGTTCTGCCATCTCTCCAGTACCAACAACAAGTACTTTTCTTTTAGAAAGATCTTCAAATATCTTCTTTGCAAGCTCTACTGCAGCATAGCTTATGGAAACAGCATTATTTCCTATTTTGGTTTCACTTCTTACCCTTTTTGCAGTGAAAAATGCTCTATGCATTAATTTGTGCAAAAGTAAGCCTGATGATCCATTTCTTGTAGCAACTTCATATGCCTCTTTTAGTTGTCCCAAAATTTGAGGTTCTCCTATAACCATAGAATCAAGGGATGAAGCAACCTTAAAGATATGATAAACAGCTTTTTTCCCGTATAATTCATATAATAGAGACAAGAATTCTTCTTTAAGGACATCTCTGTCATAAGATAGAAAATCAAGAAGAGAAGATTTCCCTCTTTCTTTTTCTTCAACAACAGCTAAAAGTTCCACCCTATTGCAGGTAGAAAGTATCATACTTTCCATTATCCCTGGCAATAATTTAAGCTTATTTAGTGAGTTATTTATAACCTTATCGCTAAAAGCAAGTCTTTCTCTTAGCTCCACAGGAGCTGTTTTATGTGAAATTCCAATTAACACTATATCCATTTTACCAGCTATTATATGAATGAAGTCCGTAAAGCACTAAATTTACACCAAGAAAAGTAAAAATTATAACCAAAAAACCAAATATTGCCATAATTGCTGCTCTTTTTCCTCTCCAACCTACTGTAAGACGTTCATGTAAAAGTATTGCATATATAAACCAAGTGATCAAAGACCAGGTCTCTTTAGGGTCCCACTGCCAGTAAGATCCCCATGCATAACTCGCCCATATAGATCCTGTAATAATCCCTATAGTAAGAAGAGGAAAACCAATGGTTAGGCAGCGATAATTGATTGCATCTAAACTTTCTAAAGAAGGAAATATTTTATATATACCTTTAACCCTTTTATTTTTTAATGCCCTCTCTTGAATCAAATAGAGGATACCCCCACAAAATGCGAGAGCAAATACAGCGTTTCCCAAAAAAGCAAAAACAACATGAATAGGCAGCCATATACTTTTTAAAATAGGTGGCAATGGTTTAATAATATTTGGAAACAAGGATGCAATAAACATGGAGGAAAAAGCAAGAGGGGTAACAAAAATCCCTAATATAGGAATAGGGTTTTTTAAGTTATATAAAATATATACAAATATAATTGCCCATGGAAAAAAGCTGAGAGATTCATGCAAATTGGTAACAGGGAAATAACCTGCCTCAGCTATCCTAAACCCTAAAGCAAGGCTGTGGCAAAGAAATCCTGTCAATAAAAGGTAAAATCCTATCTTAATATAGATTTTTTTAAAAACTATTAAGTAACTTAGGTAAAAAATGGTTGCTAAAGAATAAAAAACAAGGGAAATATAAAAGAAAATGGTATTCATTCACTTTATCCTTTTATTAAAAGAGAACCCAATGTTTTCAAGTGAATATTTATCTCCTAAATTTTCTTTTAAAAATATATTTACTTTTTCCATCTCACCTCTTTTTATCATATCCAAAATAGGTGAATTTACAAGATTTGTAAACCATTGACGATTTTCCTTTAAACCCTTTTTCTCTTTCAATCTTTTTTCCCTTAGCTTTTCCATAAGATCCAAAAAGATAGCATACTCATCCCCAAACTGCTCTTCTAATTCTTCTCTTATCTTTTTAGCTAAAGAGGGGCTCTTGCCTGATGTTGAAATAGCAATCAGAAGGCTATCACGGCAAACAATAGCTGGCAAAATAAAATCACAAAGTTCAGGATCGTCTGCAACGTTTATCCAGATCCCTTTTTCCCTGCTTTCTTTGACAATCTTTTCGTTAACCTCTTTATGATTTGTTGTTGCTATTACAATTGTTGCCCCATCAAGATCACCCTTTTTATATTCTCTTAAGATATATCCAATCTTACCCTTATCTGCTAAAGCTTTTAATTCTGGCACAACTTGAGGGCTTATTACAACTACTTTTGCGCCCGCGTTTAACAAAATGTTAACCTTCCTTAAGGCAACCTCTCCACCACCTACTATTACACATTTTTTATTCTTTAGATTCAAATTTATCGGAAAATACTCCATCTACTTTCCAGCTCCTTGTCATCTGAAAAAATTGCAAATTCATCCCCAAATAAAAAAGAGGGTGTATCCACGGTCTTCTTAATATCCTTCTAAATATTGAAGAAAGGGAAAAGATATTCTTCCATAGCCATCTTTGTCCTGCTTCCAACTGCTCTGGTGTCATATTTTTAGGCATATATACAGAATTTAATGCATCATATTTTTCCCAATCCTCTGTAAGGATTCTTCCCTCTTTTTTTAATCTTTTATATGATTCTGTTGTAGGATAAGGGGTTAAGATAAAGGCAAGTGCCCAATCAATCTGATTTTCATAAACAAAATCATATATCTCCTTAAAGACATCAGTTGTATCTTGATCAAGTCCAATAATAAAGGTTCCCATAATTCCAATATTTCTATCATGGATATTCTTTATTGCCTCTTTATATTTTTTTGGTTTATTAAAATCTTTTCCCATAATTGCTAAATTTTCCTCTTTTAGGGATTCAAATCCAATATTTAAAGCAATGCAACCACTTTCCGCCATTTTATCAAGTAATTTATCATTAAAACCAACAGAAACAGAGGCATGCCCCCACCAGAGAATATCATACTTTTTTAAGAGCTCGAAAAGTTTAATAGAAAAAGAGAGGTTTGAAACTATATTACTATCTATTATATAAAGCAATCTTTTTCTAATAAAATAAGGTAAATCTTTACTTATAAAAGATAAGAGTTTTTTTCTTAAATCAATACCTTCTCTTTTAGGAAAAAGGAGATCAAGCTCCTCTTTTATTTTATCAAGTGATCTTGTGCGATATCTATAACCAAAAAATCTTGACACCTCACAAAAATCACAATGATGAGGGCATCCCCTTGTTGTCTCAATGAGTTTTAATGGCAGATAACCATTTTTTTTAAATAGATCCCTTCTTGGGATTGGTAAATCACTTAGATCAATAAATCCATTTTGTCTATAAAAAGGTTTAAGTTCCCCTCTTTTGAAA
>JAFDIG010000239.1 GCA_019308145.1 Deltaproteobacteria bacterium
GAAAAGCCAACATTAACATCTCTGTTAAGAAACTTTTCGAGATTAAGTTTACGAGCCATTTTCTCTGCTAAACTGTCATCATTTGCTCCACAAATCTTGATCATATCTTTTAATTTTAATCCATTTATGGCAGGAGGCCTTTGAAAAGATATCCCTATTCCAAGCCTTGCTCTTTCATAAGTGGGTAGATTTGTTATATCCTTGCCATCAAAGATTATTCTACCTCCAACAACCTTATATTGTGAGAACCCCATAATGGTCATAAGTAAAGAGGTCTTCCCAGAACCATTAGGCCCAAAAAGAACACATGTTACTCCTTCTGGTATTTTTAAATCAATATGTGAAAGTATAACTTTATCACCAATCTTTACTTTTAAGTCTTCAATTAGAAGCATGCTATTATTCCTCCGAGTTAATATATAAGAATTTTTAAAGATTAAAATAAAAATAACAACTCAAATTTAAATAGTCAAATATTTTTCATCTTAATCTCTCAAAAAAAGAAAATTTATTAGTTGTTATTTTAATATTTGACCCTTATATTAATATATGTTAAATTTTTTTATTGTAAATTATTCTTGCAGGATAAAAGGAGGATAAAGTGAAGCAGCTATTTTATATTATTATAATTATCTTTATCTTTTCTCCTAACTTTTGTTTTTCACAAAATCAAGATGCTGAACCTAAAAAGATCGAGAAAAAGGTTATAAAAAAAGTCATTACTTTAAGTAATGAAAAATTAAAAGAGATACAACAAGCTCTTATAAAAGAGGGGTTTTTTGCAGGTTACCCAGATGGGAAATGGGATGCCCAATTTATTAGAGGATTGAAAAGATATCAAAAGGCAAAAGGTCTTAAAGTGACAGGCAAGCCTGATAAAGAGACCCTTGATAAACTGGGCATCAAAATAGAGTAATGATAAGTTATGGTAATGTTACTGTATCGCTTTCCTCATCAGTGGTTACAACAGCAGTATAACAATCTCCAGTATTAAAATCCATCTCAACATTTTCATTATCTATTTGCATAAATATTGTTCCTGAAATTGGATATGGACAGTTATTATTTTTTATAAAAACAAGAGGATCGGTTTGATCAACATAAATGTTATATTCTTCACTATCTATTGAAAGGTTGCTACTTCCCCAAAGCCTTATAGTATCACCTTCTGCCTCAATATATAGATTATGAACAAAATGAAAATCATATATATCTTCATTTTGATAAAATCCCATACCATTTAAAAAGAACTCTCCCTCACCATCTTTAAATGTTCCCTCAATATGCCCATCTAAGAATATATTGCCATCAGAAAAATTTGAGGGACCACCTAATATCTCAAGTTCATTATTTTCTGGATCAAATGTAACTGAAAGGACAATAGCACCAACCCTATTTTTACCTGTTCCATCAACACAACCGTCATCCCAGTCAAGTTTAATATCCCAATGAAAAGGAGGGCTGAAATTAATCGTTACCTCAGGGCAATTTGGATCTTGTGATTTAAGATTTTTTACAATAGGCATAAATAAAGGGATTTGTAAAGATGAACCCACAAAGATGAGACCAATATCACGAGTTTTGCAAACAAGAGGGGATGGGTTTTCACTAACTCCATTGCCACCACCTCCACAGCTTACAATAAGAAATAGAAAAGTGATTAATAAAAAAGCAATCCTTTTTTTCATTTAAAGCCTCCTTTGTTTAATAAAAAAATCTTTTTAATTATTATATTTTACTGAAAAGTTTTTATTGTTACTTTCTATTTCAGATTTAATCATATCGATTTGATTTTGAATATTTTCCCATTCCTCTAAAAATGTATCAAGTTTTTCTGAAAGCTCTTTTTCCTCCCTTGCTAATGAAACAAAAGCTTCTTTGTTTTGATAGATTTCTGGCTTGCTTAGTTCATTATGTATTTGATCCCTTCTATGCATAGTCTCATCGATCTTTTTTTCAATTTCTTCTAACCGCTTTTGAAAAGGATGAAGTTGATCCTTGATTAATTGTCGCTTTTTTGCTTCAGCCCTCCGTTTTTCCTTTCCTTTTTTGGGGATAGGTTTTTCAGTAAAAGTTAAACTCTCCTCATTTTTTCTCTTTTCTTTATAAAAGCTTATCCCCTTTTTATACTCATAGTAATCATAGTTCCCGGGAAATGAGATAAGATTGCCTTTTTCTATTTCCACAACCCTGGTTGCTATTTTATTTATAAGATGGCGATCATGGGTAATGATGCACAAAGTCCCTTTATATTGTAATAAAGCCTCTTCTAAGACATCTCGAGATGGTATATCCAAATGGTTTGTTGGTTCATCCATCAATAAAAGATTTGCTGGTTTTATCAAGATCTTAGCAAGAACAACCCTTGCTTTTTCACCACCCGAAAGCACTTTTACCTTTTTGTCAATATCATTTCCAGAAAAATTAAAAGCACCTAAAAGTGTTCTTATATTATGATCGGTTTCATCACCTGCCATACTTCTTATCTCGTCATAAATTGTATTATCAAGGGTAAGTTGCTCCATCTGATTCTGAGCAAAATATCCTATAGTAACATTATCTCCTATCTTTCTTATACCTTTTTGAAAGGGTATTTTTCCTGCTATTATCTTAAGAAGAGTAGATTTTCCCTCACCATTTGCCCCAATTATAGCAACCTTTTCTCCTCTTAAAAGTTGAAAATTTAGGTTATCATAGATAAGATTATCTCCATAAGCCATCTTAATATTAGAAAGCTCTGCCACTATTTTTGAGCTTCTTACTGGCTGCGGAAATGAAAAATGGATCGTCTTTTTCTTTTTAGGGGGGGTAATCCTTTCCATTTTCTTAAGCATTTTTATTCGGCTTTGAACCTGTTTTGCCCTATCCTTTCTTACGCGATTTCTTTCAATAAACCTTTCTATCTCTCTTATTCTTGCCTCCTGATTCCTGTATTGAGCCATCCTTATCTCTTCTTGCTTTTCTTTGGTTTTAATAAAATCATCATAAGAACCTCTATATTTGACAAATTTTTTTTGGTCGATATCCACAATAAAATCTACTACATTGTTAAGAAAGGCTCTGTCATGAGAGATAAGGATTATCGCAGAGTTTAGACTTTTTAAAAAATTTTCTATCCAAAGTAGGGAAGGTAAATCCAGATGGTTTGTCGGCTCATCTAAAAGGATTAAATCAGGGCTTAAAAGAAGTATACGAGCGAGATAAGCCCTCATTATCCAACCACCACTAAATTGATTTAGTTTTTTTGAGAAATCCTTTTTAGAAAAACCAAGTCCTATTAATATCTTTTCTGTTTTTGCTTTTAGCTCATAGCCACCAAGGTGGTTATATTCTTCTAATAATGATGAATATTTGTTGGCAAGATCAACTGAATTTGGGTTCTTTTTAAGTTCTCTTTCAATATGATTTAACCTTTCTTTAAGGATTTTGAGATTTTGATTAGCGTTCATTACAAAATTAATCAAAGCAATTTCTTCTCCACCTATTATTTCCTGAGGGAGATAACCAAAGCTTACGTTGTTTCTGATATGGAGCTCACCTTTATCAATGCCTTCCTCTTTTAACAATATCTTTAAAAAGGTTGTTTTACCAGATCCATTTGGTCCTACTAAACCTATCTTTTCGCCTTCGTTTATGGATAAAGAGGCATCTTGAAAAATTATTTCATCGCCAAATGATTTTGTTATATTATCGACTATAATCATATTAAATCTTGCTATTTTGTTGAGATTTATTTATAAAAAGGTAATATAAATAATAAATTAGTTAGAATTTAAAAACAAGCTTACTCTATCATAATAAATTAAGTTGTTTTCTAAAGAGATTTTATTGCCTTCTCTATTCTTAAAAATGCTTCGTTTAATATAGAAAATGATGTAGCAAAATTGATCCTAATAAAACCTTCACCCCCTGGTCCAAACATCTCCTTCTGTTTTAGAAAGTCTGCAAATTTTAAAGAAGAAAGCCCAAAATGACCAATGTAAGGGAAAAAAAATGGCGTTGCTTGAGGTTTAAAAAATTCTTCCCTTAATATATCTTTTAATCTATTATAACCAAAATCCCTCATCTTCTTTAAATGAGGAATAAATTTTGTTAGCCAGTTTTTCCCATATTTAAGGGCAGCAAAACCAGCTGCTTGAGCTAATGTATCAGTATGAACCATCATATAGTGGAATCTATCTTTTATTTCTTGCATTAGCCTTCCTCTTCCTAAAAGATAAGCAATGCGAAAACCAGCTATACCAAAGGC
>JAFDIG010000240.1 GCA_019308145.1 Deltaproteobacteria bacterium
AGTTAATGATGGGGGAAACAAATGATTGTTGCTGAGAGAAAGCCGATAGAAGAAATTGTTAATATGATAAGGGATTTCAATAAAGTGTTGATATTGGGATGTGGAACCTGTGTTGCTGTCTGTATGGCAGGAGGTGAAAAAGAGGTACAGGTTCTTGCTGCCCAGCTTAGGATGATCTTTTCCAAAGAGGGAAAGGATATCGAACTTATTGAGGATACAATACAGCGCCAGTGTGATAAGGAATATATAGAACCGATTGCTGATAAGATAAGATCTGTGGATGCTGTTTTATCCATGGCGTGTGGGGTAGGGGTTCAATTCACCGCGGAGGTAGTTCCTGAGAAGATCGTTTTTCCTGCACTAAATACCAAATTTTATGGTGCTACGATTGAGGAGGGTGTATGGAGTGAACGGTGTGCTGGCTGTGGAAATTGTATTCTTGATAAAACAGGAGGAATATGTCCTATAGCACGCTGCTCAAAAAGACTTCTTAATGGACCTTGCGGTGGCTCTAACAATGGTAAATGCGAAATCTCTCCAGAGATTGATTGTGCATGGCAGTTAATATATGATCGTTTAAAAGCTTTAGGGCAATTAGAAAAGCTTGAGGAGATTATCCCAGCAAAGAATTGGCAGACCAGTTTAAGCGGTGGTCCAAGAAAAGTTGTAAGGGAGGATCTTAGAAAATGAAAGCGGGAAGTCGACTTGAAAAGATTTTAGAACAAGGGAATTTTGCGGTAACAGGAGAGCTTGGTCCCCCGAAAGGGAATGACTTGGAGGTTGTTAAAAGGAAAGCAGAGCTCCTAAGAGGAAAAGTCGATGCAATAAATGTTACTGATAATCAAACCTCAATCGTTAGAATGAGTTCTATTGCTACTTCAACTATTTTAGTTCAACTTGGTTTAGAGCCGGTTATGCAAATGGTTGCAAGGGATAGAAACCGCATTGCTATGCAAAGTGATATCTTTGGTGCAACAGCTTTAGGAATAAAAAATATGCTATGCTTAAGTGGGGATCATCAAACTTTTGGTAACCAAAAAGGTGCTGCTAATGTATTCGATATTGATTCTATCCAGATGATTTCCATGGTAAAAGGGCTTAGAGATGATGGTGTTATTTTAGGTGGAGATGATAAAGTAGAAGGTGATATAAAGATATTTATTGGTGCTGCTGCTAATCCTTTTGCGGAGCCATTTGAATTTAGGGTAGTTCGTCTTGCTAAAAAAGTAAAAGCAGGTGTAGATTTTATCCAGACACAATGTATTTATGATATGAAAAGATTTAAGAAATGGATGGAGATGGTCAGGGATCGCGGATTACACGAAAAGTGTCATATATTAGCAGGAGTAACTCCTCTTAAGTCAGGTGGTATGGCACGTTATATGGCAAAAAATGTGGCGGGGATTATTATCCCTGATGAAATTATTGATAGAATGGTTAAAGCCCCATCTGGTAAAGCAGCAGACGAGGGAATAAAGATTTGTGTTGAACAGATCCAGGAATTAAAAGAGATAGAAGGTGTCCATGGAGTTCATATCATGGCTATTGAATGGGAGCAGATGGTAGCAAGAATTGTAGAAGAAGCAGGTCTTTTACCTCGTCCAGAGGTTTAAAAATGGAATTTAAAGAAAAGCTTAAAGCAGGCCGTTTTGTTATTCTTGCCGAGCTTAATCCCCCCAAAGGTGTAGATACAAAGGAATTTTTAGAAAATGCTCTTATTTTAAAAGGTAGGGTAGATGCTATTCTTGTTACAGATATGTCTGGTTCTATTATGAGAATGAGCTCAATTTGTGCTTCTCGCCTCTTGCTTGAAAAGGGTGTTACCCCGATCTTCCAGATTTCAAGTGCTCATAAAAACCGTTTGGCAATACAGGGGGATCTTTTGGGTGCTTATGCACTTGGATTAACTAATTTATTTGCAATAAAAGGGGGTGATCCTTCAATTGGGGATCATTATGAGGCAAAAGCTGTTTATGATCTTCAGTTGATGGATCTTTTAGATATAATAAAAAGGCTTCAAGAAGGATATGATCAAGCTGGCGCTGACCTTGTTGGAGCTCCTCAATTTTGTTCAGGAACGATAGTAAATGCTGGTGTAAAAGAACATGTTCTGGATTTAGAAATAATGGAAATGGAAGAAAAAGTTCGAAAAGGAGTTGATTATTTTATTACTACTCCAGTGTTTGATCTTACAGCTTTTTCTGAATTTAAAAAGAAGATTTCACACTTTACAGTTCCGGTTATTGCCTCCGTTATTACCGTTATTATTTTGAAATCTGCTGGTATGGCAAGATACATAAATAAACATATGGAAGGGGTCAAAGTTCCAGATAGTACTATTAATAGAATAATTCAGTCACCTGACAAAATGAAAGTTTCAGTTGAAATAGCTTCTGAACTTATCAAGGGATTGAAAGAATTCTGTCAAGGGGTATTGATCATTCCTATAGGATGGGAAACAAGAATTCCTCAGATTTTGGACTCTTCAGCTTTGTGAGATCTTAAAGATGCTTTTGCCAGCAGGAAAAAAAATTTTCCAAGGATAAGGTAAGGGATATGGAAACCATCTCTGTAGATACCTTTAAATCCATAGCGGAGATGGGAAATGATGGGATATTTGTATTTAATGAGGACTATAAAGTCGAATATGCAAATCAAATGGCTTCTGTATTAACTGGAATCCCTGCTGGTGAATTGCTTGGAATGGATTTTCGTAAGGTTTTTCCTGAGGTAGGAGAACTTTTTTTAAAAGATCTCGAGGGAAATAGAGAAAAATATCAAAATAAGCTTTGTACAGTTACGAGGATAAAACAAAGAAGTGGGAAGTATTTAGATACTTATCTATGTATTGCTACTGAATCTACTCAACAAGGAAGAGGCAAAACCTATGTTTATTTAACGGATATCTCAGAACAAAAAAGGATGGAGAATGAGCTGAGAAAGGCTCGTGATTTCTTGATGAAACTAATAGATTCCTCTGTTGATGCCATAATTGCAACAGATATGAAGGGGAATATACTTATATTCAATAAAGGGGCAGAAAAACTTCTTGGCTATAAGGCAGAGGAAGTTATCGGCAAAATGAATATCAAACAGATATATCCTGAAGGCTCAAAACAGGCAAGGATGATCATGAGTATGTTGCGAAGCCCTGCTTATGGTGGAGTCGGGAAATTGAATTCTGTTATGATTAGAAACATAAATAAAAATGGTGAAATTATTCATGGAAATCTTTCTGCAGCTATTGTATATGAAAATGGTAAGGAAGTAGCGAGTGTTGGGATCTTTACTGATTTAAGGGAGAGGATAAAAACAGAGGAAAAACTTAAAGAGACTCAGCTCCAGTTGCTTCAGGCAGAGAAGATGGCTTCAATTGGTAAGTTAGCTGCGGGTGTAGCTCATGAGATTAATAATCCTCTTGGTGGGATATTGATTTATGCAACTCTTATGATGGAGGATATGGATGATTCTGACCCAAGAAAGGATGACTTAAAAAGGATTGTTCAAGAGACAACGAGATGTAAAGAGATAGTAAAAAGCCTTTTGGAATTTGCCCGAGAGATAGGCCCAAATAGGGAAGTTGTAGATATAAATAAAGCAGTTTTAGATAGCTTATTCTTTTTAGAGAAACAGGCAATTTTTTATAATATTGAGATAAAAAAGGAGTTATATCCGAATTTACCAAAAGTGCTTGCACACCCAGGCCAACTAAAGCAAGTTTTTATGAATATGATGGTAAATGCAGCTGATGCAATGCATGGTTCTGGTACTTTAACCATAAGGACAGGTGTTACAAAAGATAAAAAAAATGTTTGGATAGAATTTATTGATACAGGAGAGGGTATACCTGAGGAGAATCTAAATAAAATATTTGATCCATTTTTTACTACAAAAGAGATAGGCAGAGGCACAGGTTTAGGTCTTTCTACATCTTATGGAATTATTCAGGATCATAAAGGTAAAATAGACGTAAAAAGTAAAATAGGAGAGGGAAGCACTTTTAGGATAGAAATTCCTATAAAAGAGGAGAAAAAGGAGGTTTTAGCAAGCCAGTTTAATTAGTTCGCACTGATTAAAAAGATATTCTTTTTTAGGTTGGAAAATTAGCAAAGATAACTAATTATGTTAATTAAAACTATATAAGAATCTTTCTTTTATTTTTAAGGTAACAAATTCAGCTTAAGTTTAATTTCTCCATTTTTCAGTATGGGCTGAAGTTATATATCTAAAATTTAAAATGATACAATAATCTAACAAATATTATTAGATTTTTAAATTTTAATAATTTAAAATTTCTAGAATCATTTCATATCTCCTCTATCCATTGTTTGTTAATGGGAGGTATTTAATATGTCAGATAAAAAAATAGGTGCAGTGCTAATTGTTGGGGGTGGCATTGGTGGGATGCAAGCTGCACTTGACTTGGTGGAGGGAGGCTTTAAGGTCTACTTGGTTTCAAGTTCTCCAAGTATCGGTGGAGTAATGTCCCAGCTTGACAAGACCTTTCCCACCAATGATTGTTCTATGTGTATATTAGGTCCAAAGATGGTTGATGTGGCTCAGGAAGAGAATATTATTCTTTATACCTATTCTGAGATAGAATCAATATCAGGAGATGCTGGAAACTATGAGGTAAAGATTAGGGAAAAAGCAACTTATGTGGACTGGGATAAATGCACTGGTTGCGGCCTTTGTATGGAGAAATGCCCAAGCAAAAAAGCTTACGATGAATATAATGAAGGACTTGGTTTTACTACTGCTATTAGCATTCCGTTTCCTCAAGCTGTTCCTAAAAAAGCAAGAATTAATCCTGAATATTGCCGCCAATTCATTAAAGGTAAGTGTGGTGTTTGTGCAAAGATATGCCCCGCAAACGCGATTGATTATGAAATGCAGGATAAAATCGTTACAGAGCATGTTGGAGCGGTTATTTTAGCCACTGGATTTGATGTCTTTAACGCTCGTCTCAAAGAAGAATATGGGTATGGAAGGTATGATAATGTAGTTACAAGCATTGAGTTCGAAAGGATGCTGTCGGCAACAGGCCCGTATGGAAGTGTTGTAAAAAGGGCTTCAGATGGAGAAATCCCCAAAAAGATAGCTTTTATCCAATGCGTGGGTTCCAGAGATGTAAATAACGATTATTGCTCTTCAGTATGCTGCATGTATGCTACCAAAGAGGCAATAATTGTAAAAGAACATTCAGATTTTGTTGAGCCTACTATATTTTATATGGATATAAGAGCCTTTGGTAAGGGCTTTGAGGAATATTATGAGAGAGCAAAAAAAGAACATAATATAAGATATGTTCGCTCTATGGTATCCCGAGTTGTGCAAGATCCCTTAACAAAGGATCTGATCATCAATTATTTGGATGAGAATAATAATCTTATTGAAGAAAATTTTAATATGGTAGTGCTTTCTGTTGGCTTGCATCCTAAAGAAGGAAGTAAGGAGTTAGCGGAAAAGTTTGGTATTAAACTTAATCGCCATGGGTTTTGTGAAACTTCTGAGCAATATCCAGTATCAACTACAAAAGAGGGTATATATGTATGTGGTGTATTTCAATCACCAAAAGACATACCAGAAACCGTAGCTCAGGCAAGTGGGGCAGCTTGTTTTGCTTCTGGGATAATTAGTGATCAGAGAAACAATCTAATTGTTAAGAGCGAAGCAGAGATTAAGGAAAAAGATATATCAAAAGAGGAGGTAAGGATTGGTGTTTTTGTATGTCATTGTGGAGTAAACATTGGCAGCGTTGTAAATGTAGCTGAAGTAAGAGATTATGCAAAAACCTTGCCTCATGTTGTTTATACAGAAGATAATCTTTTTACATGTTCTCAGACATATCAAGAGAGGATAAAGGAAGTAATAAAAGAACATAACCTCAATAGAGTCGTTGTGGCATCTTGCTCCCCAAGAACACATGAGCCTTTATTTCAGAAAACAATTAGAGAGGCTGGTTTAAACAAATATCTTTTTGAGATGGCTAATATAAGGGATCAATGTTCATGGGTTCATATGCATAAAAAGGAG
>JAFDIG010000241.1 GCA_019308145.1 Deltaproteobacteria bacterium
AGATATCCAAAAAGATATGGAGTAACAATAACTATGACCATTAAAATAATGATTAACAAACATAGCGGCCTTTTAAAGAATACAGTAAAATCCCCCGCGTACATCTCATAGGTTCTAAGAAATTCAGCATCTGCTATTGGTCCAAGAATAATGCCTATAACAATCGCAATAACAGGATATTTATGTTTCTTCATAATCCAACCAAGAACACCAAAAGCGAAAAGGAGCGATGAATCAAAAAGTGTATTCCTTACAGTAAATGAACCAATAAGACAAGTAACTACAACTATTGGTACCAATATTTTTGTTGGAACCTCTAATACCCTAACAAAAAAGATTGCCGCAAATATTCCTATCAAAAGAAGCATTATCTCTTCTACAAGCTCAGCTAAGAGTAGGGAATAGATGAGTTGTTTATGCTCTATTATCAATCTTGGGCCAGGGATAAGTCCTTGAATCAAAAAAGCACCAATAAGGACAGCTGTAGCTGTTCCACCAGGGATACCTAACGCAAGCATGGTAGCTGTTGCCCCACCTTCTGATGCATTATTAGCAGACTCTGCTGCTATAACTCCGGCTGGTTCTCCCTTGCCAAAAAGCTTAGGATCCTTTGAAAAACGTTTTGCTGTATCATAACTAATGAGACTTGCAACTGTTGCACCCACACCTGGAATCGCACCTATTATAATTCCAATAGTGGACGATCTAAGAAGGTTAAAAGGACTTTTTATAACACTCTTTACACCTTTTAATATCTTGGACAAGTTTCTTGTTTGTGAGGAAAGCCTGGGAGCTATATATTCTCTTTCCATCAGTTCAAATAATTCTGGAAAGGCTATAAATCCTATTAAAGCAGGGATTACTGGTACCCCATCGATAAGGTATATAAATCCAAAAGTAAATCTGGTACTTCCTGTTGCAGTTAACCCTATTGTTCCAATCAAAAGTCCGAAAAGACCTGCTAAAAGGCCTTTAAAAAATTCAGTTTGTGAAATAGAAGCTACTGAGGTAAGTGCTAATACAATGAGGAGAAAGATTTCAGGAGGACCAAATTTCAAAGCAAATTCAGCTAAAGGACTTATAACCAAAACCAAAAATATCATCCCAATAAAACCACCTAAAGCAGATGCACCAATACTTATCCCTAATGCTTCACTTGAGCGACCTTTTTGTGTTAATGGATAACCATCAAATGTTGTAGCAATTGCTGCTGGAGAGCCAGGAGCATTGATAAGTATCGCTGTAATTGCTCCCCCCCATACTCCACCAGTATAAATAGAGGTTAAAAATACCAAGGAAGGTAAAAAAGATAATCTATATGTAATAGGAAGCATCAATGCTATAGCAATACCAGCGTTTAAACCAGGAATAGCACCAGCTACTATCCCTATTACAATACCCGCTATCATTATCAGGATGATTCCAGGGGTAAATATATTGTTTAATCCATGTAATAGAAGCTCTACCATAATTTTTATCTAAAAATCATCTCTAATTGATCCAATAATCGGTTTTCAGGTCCTAAAGGAAGAGGAACGTGTAACAAAAAAGAGAATAAAAAGAAAAAAAAGAATGCTACACTTAAAGGCAATAAAACTAAATCTCTTTTCCTACGAACACCTAAAAGATAAAAACCGATTACTAAAAACAAAATAGTTGAAATAAGATATCCAATAAAATTCATGGATATCAAATACAAAATAATAATCAAGATAAAAATATATGTAACGTTTCTTTTTGCTAATACTCCTTTTTTTTGTAATTCATTCTTTTTTACCTTAAGTTCATTAAAAATCACTATCACCAAAATAATAGCTATTGAATAAATTAAAGGATTAACTAAAAGGAGATCTTCAGAAGGGAGTCCCCTATTTTTTATATAATAAGTGGTAGTGAAAGCTCCAACTATTATCGGCACTAACAATATTCTTAAATAATCCAAGGTATTGTACTTCTCCTCAAAAAAATTTTGCTAATAAATAAAAAAGGAGGAGAGAAAGGGGACACCCTTCTAAAATTTTTATTTTTTCTTTTTCTTGAATTTATCCTTATATTTCAGCATGAGTTGATGCATACTTAATACAAGCTTACTGCTTTTTTCAGGACCAAAATATGAAGTTTCTGGTGCTGTCCCAATCTTCTTTGTATATTCCTTATAACCTTGGCTGTTAAGCACATTCTTATATGCTTTTAGGAACTTGTTCCATCTATCTGGATATTTTTCCTTAAACTCCTTTTTAAATGCAAAGAATCTCATATCACCAACTTCGGGAAGCTTTACACCATATGGCTTTAGGGCATCATTGATAAATGGAGAGTTTGGCCATACATCTAACTTGTTAGAGGTTGAAAGAGCCAAAGATCGTACCTTAGGTTTCATTGTTGCATCTGCTACTGCCCCATTTGATGATACATCAATCTGTTTTCCTAAAAGAGCTGTCCTAACAGGTGCTCCAGAATGATAAAGGATTATTCTTGGCTTTAAATTTAGCTTTTCAAGCAATAGCAAAGTAAATAGATGAATACCACCGCCTCGCACGACTCCCCATTTCACCTTATTTGGATTTGCTTTTACTGCTTTTATTAGCTGATCAAATGTTTTATAAGGAGAATCTGCATGTACGGTTATGCTTACAGCACCAAAATTTTCTACATTAACAACTGCAAAATCATCCAAAGAATATTTTGCTCCCTGATTAATAATGGTATTGCTTAAATAAGGTTGTACCCCAAGCAAAATAGTATAACCATCCGCTGGTCTTGAAAGAAAGATAGTAGCACCTATCTGACCTGATGCTCCAGGCCTATTCTCAATAATAAAAGGCACACCAAGTTCTTTTTCCAAAAAAGGAGCAATCCCTCTTGCAAGTCTGTCAGCACTTCCCCCTGCCTTGTAAGGAACAATACAAGTAATCTGTTTTGCAGGCCATTTTCCTCCAGCAAAGGTTGGACTTGCAAAAACAAATACTAAAGTTAAAATAACCAATAATAGCAACAAACGATTTTTCATAACTTACCCTCCTTTTTTATATAATAAATATTTTTTTAAAGATTAAACTTGAAAAATACATCCACATAAAATAATCTTTAAAGCTTCAAATTGCTATATCAGTTCATCTAACTCGTATCTTTTTAAAAGTTCTACAACCCCTCCTGCTCTTATGATCTTTTCTACAAAAGGAGGAAAAGAGGGGAGTTTAAATTCCTTTTTCTTTTCAGGCAAAAAAAGCAATCCTTTATCTAAACTCAGCTCAACGATCTCACCATCTTCTACCTCATCTTCAATACCTTCAATAATGTAGAGAGGCAGCCCTATATTTATCCCATTTCTAAAAAAGATTCTAGCAAAGGAGGATGCTATAACCGCCTTGATTCCTGCGGCTTTGATAGATATAGGGGCGTGCTCCCTTGAACTCCCCATGCCAAAATTTTTGCCAGCTATAATGATATCCCCTTCTTTTGCCTCCTTAGAGAACTCTGGCCTTACTTCAAAAAAACAGTGTGCAGCCAATTCCTTAGGATCTGTTGTTACATTAAACCTACCTGGTATAATCTCATCTGTATTTACATCATCTCCAAATTTCCAAATTCTTGCCATTATTTTGCCCTCCTGGGATCTGTAATTGCACCATTAACAGCACTTATAGCCACTGTTGCAGGACTTGCTAAATATATTTCTGCCTCAGGGCTTCCCATTCGGCCGATAAAATTTCTATTCATACTTGTTAAAGCTTTTTCTCCTGGGGCTAAAACCCCCTGATGCCTACCAATGCAGAGACTACATCCTGGATTGCATACAACCGCACCTGCATCCCTAAAGATCTTTAAAA
>JAFDIG010000242.1 GCA_019308145.1 Deltaproteobacteria bacterium
CTCTCCTATTGCAAATATAAACGAGTTATATTCTCGGGGAACTCCTCCTTTCATAACTATAATCCCATCTTTTAAATAGGTAAAAAGTATGAGAGCTGCACCAATAAATATGAATACCCATTCCTTTTTAGTAACAGCTATAACATATCCCTTATTATCTATTATCAGAATTATTATTCCAGCAATGACAAGCGATAAAGAAACTATAATAGGAGAGAGAACAGGCCCAGACCATGGAAGAGGTATAAGAAAAAGCAGATCAAGGGTTAAAAGATGACAAGGCCAATCTATAAATATCTTAAGCCAAATGTAATAAAATATATCCCATACCCCAAAAGTGATCATAAAATATGAAAATCTTTGCCAAAAATTTTTACCTGCTATTACTCCCAAAGCAATGAGCATTAAAATAGTTGACGCTTCTCTTCCTAACTCTATTATAGCCATTTTAGTTGGAATCTGTTTTATGGGAAAAGCAAATCCCTCTGGGTAATATAACTGCCTTAAATAAACAACCACTGAAGATTCAAAATATGCCATAGAGACTGCGAAAATAAATATATAGAATATCTTTCTTTTCACAAATCATCCTCTCCTTCCCATCTCTTTTTTCTTCTCAATCTTTTAAAATACGCAATAATTACTAAAAGAGATAGAAAAAACCATAAAGTCAAACTACTTGTTATAGCTGGCAGCCATAAAAGTTTTCTCTTTAATGATTTTTTCCAACTATTTTCAACAGAAGAGAAACTCTCACCGAAACTAAAAAAAAATGCTTTTTTAAAAGATATTCCTGATCTTATAAATTTAAGAAATTTATAGAATCTTTCTCTTCCAAAATGGTCCATAAGGTATGATACCATATTAAAACTCTGAGCATAAGCAAGCCTTATCTCTGAAGAGGTAACTGGAAAGCTATTTTTTAGCTGCTCAAAAGGTATAAGAGAACTAAAAACAAAGGCCTTTGAAAGCAGTAAGGTATTATAGAAATCTTTTTGTCCTGATACATACATTGCCATTCCCTCATTTAGCCACCGTGGTATACTTTTTCCTTGTAAAAAGATCTCTATTACCAGATGTGTATATTCATGAATAAAAGTATTTACAAGGGAAAAGCTCTCCCCTTTAGAAAGGCTGGGTGTTGTAAGAATTATTATTTTTTTTTGTGGAATAGCAAGCCCAGAAGCCCACAAGGGGAATTTATCATAAACTATACACTTAATTTGAGAAAGATCCCCATATGAACCAACAAGAAAAATGTGGACCTTGTCCTCAACAGAGATACCAAAAAATTCCTGAACCCTTTTTCTATAATTTTCAATTTGACCTAATAGATTCTTTACCCAGGGAGATGCTGATGGAGAATAATGTAAAATAAAATGAGGTGTAACTTCCTTTTCCCATTGAAAAATATTGTTATTATTTGAAGGGACAAATATAAAAAGGGTTAATAAAAAAAATAGTACTTTTGTCATTTCCTTTTGACTCTTATAGCTGAGTCAAGCAATTCTTTTAGTGCTTCTAAAGAGATATCTTTAATTTTTATGATCTTTTTTTTCCCTCTCTCCCCTTTATAAATAGAAATAGAACTGATAGGAAGGTTTAAAGCCTTGCTTAAAAAGTGAATTAACTCCTTGTTTGCCTCACCATTTTTAGGAGCTTTTGTTATATGGAGTTTTACCCCATCCATATATTCGCCTTCAATCTTATTCTTTGCACTTTTTGGCCTTACATAGAGATAAAAGCCTACTCCATCTTTAAAAGATAAAATCTTTATCATTATTACCTAAGCTGAGTAGGAGATATTGTAGGGGTCAACAACTGCATTGCCAAACGGCTTAAACTATTAACAAGAAAGTTATCAAGAAAAATGATTGCTAAAATAACAATTATAGGGGTAAAGTCTATTCCCATTGGAGGAAGCGGAATAAACCTTCTTATCCTGTATAAAAGAGGATCTGTTGCCCTATATAAAAAATTTACAATTGGATTATAAGGGTCAGGGTTTACCCATGATATTACAGCACGGGCTATAATAATCCACATATAGATATTTAGTCCAATATGAATTACCTTTGCTAAAGATAAAAGAAAGTAACCAATAATATACATAATCACTCCCCATAAGAAATTAATTAACCCTTATCTAAAAATAGAGTAATTAGTCCATATAAGAAAAATGGATTAATTAAATTTGAATTTACTTTGCCAGCATGAAAATAGTAAGCAAAATCCTTATTATTAATAATTCTTTTATATTTTAATCATGATCATTTATTATTTCAATGAATTTTACAATCTTTTTCCGATTAATTTTTTTAGTTTTAATTAATTCGCATCTCATTTTTTAGCATAAACTAACTAATATCTCCTACCACAAATCTTTTTTTGGTTCAAGTTTTTAGATGGAAGGAATACCTATTTTATAAGAAATGCTAAAAGAGAAAAGTTAACTTTGCTTGTTTTTTAAAAATTTCCATTTTTCCATTGATAGGACTTCTGGATTAACTATATGTTCAGGAATATAGCCATTAAAGAGATCTATCACTCTTTTAGCTGCTTCGGTAGCCATTCTAACTACACATTCTTTAGTTAAAGCAGCTGAATGTGGGGTGAGAATCACATTATCCATTGATAATAATGGATTATTTTTATCAATTGGTTCTTTTTCAAAAACATCCAAACCAGCTCCTGCAATAATTCTATCTTGCAAGGCTTTGATTAAATCTTTTTCCTTTATAACCCCCCCTCTTGATGTATTTACAATAAACGCATCAGGTTTCATTAAAGAAATTTTTTCAAGATCAATAAACCCTTTTGTATCTTTGTTAAGGGGTATATGTATTGATACTACATCTGCCTCTTTTAAGAGCTCTTCAAGGGATAAGAATTTTACCCATTCAATATATCTTTTCTTTATCTCTTCAGGCAAGATAGGATCAAAAGCAATGATCTTCATATCAAATATATCGTAACAGCTTTTTGCTACTAAAGACCCTATCTTGCCAAAACCAACGACACCTAAAATCTTTCCTCTTAAATCCTTAGGCAAATTCTTATACCGAATACCAAAGTTTCCCCTTCTTACTTCCTTATCCATTAAAAAGAGTTGTTTAAAAAGAGCAAGGATCAAACTAATAGTATGTTCAGCTACTGATGTTGAATTAGCCCCTATACTACTTGTTACAATTATCCCCTCTTTAGAGCAGGCAGTAACATCAACATTATCTACACCAGCCCCTGTTCTTGAAATAGTCCATAGATTTTCTGCTTGTGAGATGAGCTCATTAGTGATTTTGATCCCTGTTCTTAATATTATCCCCTTTGCTTTTTTCATCAAAGGAGCAACAGTTTCTGGTTTTGGATCAGGTGCAATAACTACCTTTATTCCTGCATTTTTTAACAACAATACTGCTTCTTCCTCAATAGGCTGAGGAAGAAGAATATAACTATCCTTTACCTCCATCAGATGCTCCTATCTAAGATATCTTCCTCCACTCACATCTATAGTAATCCCAGTAATATAACTTGATTCATCAGATGCAAGAAATACCACAACACTTGCAATCTCTTCTGGTCTGGAAAGCCTTCTTAACGGGATCTGCGAGATAATCCTTTCTTTTTCCTTTTCATCTTTCTTTTGCCACAATTCCTCTACTCTTTTACCAGTAATGGTTACTGTTGGAGCCACTGCATTGACCCTAATGCCATATGGTCCCCAATCATAGGCAAGCTGCCGAGTCAAGCCTTCGACACCAGCTTTAGCAGCTGTATATTGAACACCTGCCAAAGATGCTCGCCAATGAGCAGCCAATGCAGATATATT